>JAKBSX010000004.1 GCA_021844725.1 Actinomycetes bacterium
GTTATGAAGTCGACACGAGCGGGTAGTCTGATAGCTTTTACATTTCCTGGCCAGGGCTCACAGAGACCCAACATGGGCGCACCATGGGTAGACCATCCTTCCTGGGAGCTTGTAAACGATGCCAGCGAAGCCACGGGGCGCGACATAGAAGACTTGTTGATTAATTCCGATGCTGACACCTTGTCCACCACTAGAAACACTCAACTAGTAACTTTCACGATGTCTATGGTAATTCTCGACGCTATAGAACGTCTTGGGGTGACACCAGCCATGTGTGCTGGTCACTCGCTGGGTGAATATGGGGCACTAGTTGCTGCAGGAGCCCTTTCATTTGAAGCAGGCGCCAAGCTGGTGTCCGAAAGATCTGAGGCAATGCAGAGCGCGGCTCTCGAAAGCCATGGAGCCATGACTGCGCTGCTAGGAATTTCCGATTCTGAGGCACAAAATGCATGCGACGAGGCTGGTGAGAATGTATGGGTCGCAAACTATAACGCTCCAGGACAAGTAGTAATAGCTGGACTGGTCGATGCAGTCGCAAAAGCCAGCGAAATCGCCAGAACCAAGGGTGCCAAAAAAGTAGTCAATATCCCAGTTAAGGGAGCTTTTCATACCCCTTTTATGAACTCAGCCCGTCAAAGACTCAGGAAAGCACTTTCAGACACGCGCTTCTACGACCTGGAAGTTCCAGTGATTGCAAACGTCGATGCCAAACCACATCAAAGAGCATCCGAATGGCCAATACTGTTGGCCACCCAATTGACTTCACCTGTTAAATGGACCCAGTCCCTTGCAAAGCTGGCTGAAATGGGAGCCAAGACGCTTATCGAGGTTGGAACCGGCGGAGTTCTAACCGGGCTTGCTAAACGGACCGTACCTGAGCTAAATGCCTTATCGGTAGGATCTCCAGATGATCTCGACAAACTTGTTGTCCTGATTTCAGCGGATAGCCCTATAACGCCGGTCTTGGAGCATCATCAGGGTGAACATCTTTATATTTCGGAAAGAATGGTGGTTGCACCTCAGGCGGGAATCTTCGAACCCGCTCCGGAACTAGTACCAGAGGTCACTTCCCAGACGGAACGGCAATCAAAGCCCTCCGTAAATGTGGGACAGGTGATTGGGGCAATATCTGGAACCGAGGTACGCTCTCCGTTCTCAGGCGAACTCATGGGAATGATAGCTGTTTCAGGTGAACGAGTAACTATTGGCCAACCGTTAGCGTGGCTACGAACACAAAGGGAATCATGAATATAAGAGGAACACGCATAACTGGTTGGGGCGTTGCACTGCCAGATCGGGTAGTAACCAATGCAGACTTCGAAGCTAGGATAGATACATCCGACCAATGGATAACCGAGAGAACTGGCATCAAAGAGCGCCGGTTTGGAGGCACCACCGCGTCACTGGCTGCAGAAGCGGGTATACGTGCGATAAAATCAGCGAACCTTATTCCAGAAGACATCGATCTATTGGTGCTATCGACCACCACACCGGATCTGACAACACCTGCCACCTCTTCGCTGGTTCAGAATCTGATTGGAACCAAGGGAGGGGCCTTTGACCTTAATGCCGCTTGCGCTGGTTTTGTCTATGGGCTGGTAGCAGCCTCAGGAATGATCAAAATGGGCAGCAATAAGGTACTTCTGATAGGGTCAGACACTCTCTCCCGAATAACCGACCAGGACGACCGCTCGACAGCTATCCTTTTTGCCGACGGAGCTGGAGCAATTGTGCTGGAAGTCGATTCCGGCACTGATAACATTCTCGCCTACGACCTCGGAGTGGACGGCTCGGCGGCGCCAATTTTATACTGCAATCTTGGCGATTATATGAAAATGGAAGGACGAGAAGTCTTCAAACGAGCAGTTCGGGTCATGGTCGATTCCTCAAACAACGTCCTAGAGAAAGCCAATCTGACAAACGACGATATAGCTCTTATGGTTCCCCACCAGGCCAATATCAGAATAATTGAAGCGGCAAACCAAAGACTTGGAATTCCAATAGAGAGAACCGCAGTAGTGCTGGATCGCACGGGAAACACCTCATCTGCCTCAATTCCGCTGGCTTTAGCTGACGCGGCTGAGTCAGGACGGCTAAAAGAAGGCGACAATATTTTGTTCTGTGGATTTGGCGCCGGCATGACTTGGTCAAGCGCAATAGTCAAATGGACGATCCGATGAACAAAAGAACCGTGTTGATAACCGGGGGCGCCAAAGGAATAGGCGGCGCATTGGCCCAACTGTTAGCCGAGGCTGGGCACAATGTGGCAGTGACATATCGAAATAATCACGTAGAAGAGTCGCTAACCAGTCTCGGCATCCATGCATTTAAATGCGACATCTCTGATCCAATTCAAATTCAAGACACCTTCAAACTGGTAGAGGAAGAGCTTGGCCCGGTTGAGATTTTAGTTGCCAATGCCGGTATGACCAAGGATACCTTGATGCTCAGGATGAACCAAACCGCATGGGATGAGGTAATTCAAACGAACCTGACTTCTGCTTACCATCTTACGAAATGCGCACTGCCCAAAATGGTGAAAGCCCACTGGGGAAGAATCATCTACGTGTCGTCAGTTGTGGCACAGATGGGCATAGCCGGACAATCCAATTACGGAGCATCAAAGGCCGGCCTGATCGGCCTGGCAAGATCCCTGGCAAGAGAAGTTGCCTCCAGAAAAATCACTGTCAACGTGGTTGTTCCCGGTGCCGTCGATACTGACATGTTGAAGGTACTCGGCGAGGAAAAGGTCAGCTCTATGGTGGGCCAGATACCCCTGCAAAGAGCAGCGGATCCATTGGAGATCGCGTATGCAATAAAATTTCTAGCTTCTGACGAAGCTCGATATATCACCGGAGTAGTGCTTCCGGTCGATGGAGGATTGGCTATGGGATTTTAACTCACAACCATCTCCAAATAGCGACTCATCATAATGGATTTGCAGTACAGCAACTAAAAAAATATGAAAGGAAATAAAATGGAAGACAAGGAAACTTTTGAGAGATTCAGGAAATGTGCAGTCGAGGTTCTAGGCGTGACACCAGATCAAGTCACCCTTGAAGCCCGATTTGCCGAAGACTTGGACGCAGACTCTTTAGACCTGGTGGAACTTGTAATGGCCCTCGAAGAAGAGTTCAACATAACCGTGGAGGAGTCCGAACTCGATGGAGTGGACACGGTCGGAGGAGCCTACGCACTAGTAACGGGCAAACTATAATGAAACTGACCTGGGGGCCAAACGGCGCCAGAGATGGACTGGAAGCACCTTACAAAGTTGCTATTACCGGAATTGGGCCAGTATCATCGGTTGGGATCGGTAAAGACGCCTTTTGGGATGGCCTGTGTCAATCGGAAGTGACGGGCGATCGAACCATAAAGGATTTTGAGCCCTCCAAATGGTTAAACGCAAAAGAAATCCGCAGGACAGACCGATTTAATCAATTTGGGATTGCGGCTGCTGATTTGGCTATGAAAGACGCCGGTGAATTTGAAGTCAATCCCGATCTTGCTGGTGTAATGATGGGAACCGGCATTGGCGGACTATCCAGCCTCGAAAACCAAGTCATCCTGCAATATGAACGAGGGGCAGACCGGGTCAGCCCGTTCTTGGTACCACTGATGATGGGCAACGCAGGCTCGGCCTCAATTTCAATGAAATACGGTTTTCGAGGACCCTGCGAATCTGTAGTAACCGCCTGTGCTGCTGGAACCCACGCAATCATCCGGGCTGCTAAAACCATCGCAACTGGGCGATGCAAGGTTATGCTTGCAGGCGGAACTGAGGCAGCAATGACCTCAACCGCTTATGCCGGATTTGTAAATATGACTGCAATGTCAAATGTCGACATATCCAGGCCTTTCGATAAAGACCGGGACGGGTTTGTAATGACCGAAGGTGGAGCTGTTGTAGTCCTCGAAGAGCTTGAATTTGCCAAAGCACGAGGTGCACATATCTACGGAATCATTTCTGGAACAGCCTCCAACGCCGACGCATACCATATCACTGCCCCCGCCCCTCACGGGATTGGTGCAGCCGAATGTATGCGGCTGGCCATAGCGGATGCAAATATGACTCCAGGAGATATCGTTCATATAAATGCCCATGGCACTTCGACTCCATTGAACGATCTCTCAGAATCAGAAGCCATCATCTCGGTATTTGGCGACTCTCCCCCACCGGCAACCTCAATAAAAGGTGCTCTTGGACATGCGTTAGGTGGTGCTGGTGCGCTCGGAGCAGCGGCTGCAGCCCTTACCCTTGAAAAGGGAATGGTGGTACCAACAGCAAATACCAAAAATATTGATCCGGAGATCAATATAGATGTTGTGATTTTAGAACCCAGAAAAATTGAACTCGGACCTGTAATATCCAACTCCTTTGGTTTTGGCGGTCACAATGGTTCCATTGTGATGGAACCATTCGGATAGACCAAATTTGCTATCTTTTAAATCTTAAAGCTAACAGGCACGGGAATAACCAGCTCGTGCTTGTTAGCTTTAAAAACGAATCTGAATCTTACTAATCTGGAGTTGGCGGTAAATTATTTGTATTGCCTATAAGACCGGAATCAGATGAGAGATCCACACAAGAATGTAGAAAGTTTCCGTACCCCACCCGTTGACCGAGAATTTGGAGCATTTTCACTCAATCCTCCGTGGCTGATTGATCCAAATGAAATCATTTGGCTTAAAAACATTCCCGATCTTCGCAGTCAATCCAAATCGCAACTTCCATCTCTGACGGTCAAGAGACTCCTACCTCCAGGATCTAGAGTACTGACCACTGCATACCATCTCCTGTCAGCCCTTGCAATCTGGAAATTTTACGATAAGAAAGTTTCAAAAGCGAATTCTGTCGAGAAACTGGCCACTAGGCTCCGGATCGCATTTGAGAAGCTAGGACCCACTTATATAAAATTAGGGCAGATAATTTCAAATGGCGATGGAATTTTTCCATCCGATTTAGTAAGTCAGTTCAAGCTCCTTCGAGACCAGGTGTCTCCGGAACCTTTTAACAATGTCCGTCAAACCGTCGAAAGCGAGCTGGGGGCAACGCTCGAAGATCTTTTCATAGAATTTGACGAGCAGGCTATGGCGGCAGCGTCTATAGCTCAAGTCCACAGAGCTCGACTTCGAAGTGGCGAACTTGTAGTAGTAAAAGTACAACGAACTTCTATCGATCAACTGGTCGAAAAAGACCTCGCAGCAATGTCCTGGTTTGCCCCTACCTTAGTTGGGCGAATCCCGGTAACGGCTCTAGCCAATCCTCCATCGCTTGTAGAACTTTTCGCTGAAACGATAGTAGAGGAGCTCGATTTTCGGCTCGAAGCTGCCAATATGTTAGATATTGCCAAAGTATTGGCCGAGACTGATCAAAATACACTGGTGGTTCCGAGACCACATCCACGATTCGTCACGAAAAAAGTGCTGATAATGGAGGAGCTACGCGGGTACCGCTGGGACGATGTTAGCGATATGGTCCAGGCTGGAATAGACACTTCGGCTGTAATCCGTGCGACCATGACATCGTTCATGGAAGGTGCAGTCATCTACGGAGTATTCCATGGCGATCTCCATGGAGGAAACCTGTTGGTGCAGAGCGATGGCACGGTAGCACTACTAGATTACGGAATGACCGGAAGATTGTCAGAACCAAAACGTCTCGCGTTCTTGAGATTATTGATGGCAAGCACACTTAATAACGTCCAAATGCAAGTTGAATCATTACGTGATTTAGGTGCTCTTCCCAAGGACGTCAATGTCAGAGAAGTTATAGATGAGCTGGGTCTCGAGGGTCCACCGTTAGACCCCACCACCCTATCCCCCGAAGAACTAACAGCGCAGATACGGGAGATTACAAAAGCTCTACTCGGTTATGGCGCCAAATTGCCCAAGGAGTTAATGCTTTTTATAAAAAATATGCTCTTTCTCGACTCTTCCATGCCCAGGTATGCCCCAGATGTCGATTTGTTTACTGAGATCACAAACCTGGCAACTTATTTTGCATCAAAACATGGAGACAAAATCGCTACCGAAATAGGAATTGACCCCCGAAAAGTGGAAGTCGATCTAGCAGGAATAAAAGGATCCCTTGGACTCCAGGATGATATCGATCGAATCACCTATAGGGAACTGCAGCAGAGACGAGAAATGATCAGAAGACGCATGGCGAACCGAGAACGATCCGGGAAACGTTGAAACGTTTCGCAGCCACCTACGATCGAAGCAAGAGAACCTCGGTAAAATTTATTTTCTATTTTGAGGCATTTCAGGTGCCCCGGGTCTATTATACCCTATAGGGTATAATAAAGGTTAACATCTCAAACAGAGGATCAGTGACATGGCACTAACTAAGATCACCGACAAGTCGTTAGAAGAGTCGAAAGCGGCAATTACCAAAGCTCTCTCCGGAGTTGGGTTTGGAATACTTACAGAAATCGATGTAGCGAAAACCTTGAAAGCAAAGATTGACGTGGACCGGGATCCGCTAGTCATCCTCGGAGCATGCAATCCAACATTTGCAAACCAGGCCCTCACCCATGACCCGGCATTCGCCCTAATGATGCCGTGCAATGTCGTGCTGGCTGAAACTCCATCTGGAACCTCAATAACAATCGTTGACCCGCGAGAACTAATAAACGATCCTGAACTCCAACAACTTGCCAACGACGCTTACCAGCTACTGTCCAAGGCGCTCGAGCAAGCCTGACCCCTGGACATTTTGGCCAGCAAGCCCATAATCCACCTGGCTTTGCCACGAGCGCCAAGGACCCCCGACGACAGATAAATCCCGCAGGCTTACGTACATGTTTTGATCAAGAGCTTGTCATCTCACTTAAGGCTTTAGTGAATCTATAGCCTTGCGAAGTTCAGAAATAAATGCATAGGCTCCGCTTGGACCTTGACCTTCAAGCATGCGGCGAACCAATGCTGAGCCAACAATTGCCCCGTCGGCAATCCTAACCACCTCTTCAGCCTGAGATGGGTTGGAAACACCCACCCCAATTAGAACGGGCTTAGTGGTGTGCGCCTTCAATACCCTGGCTACCTCGGTCGAGGAGGAAGAAAGCGAAGCTCGCTCACCGGTTACACCCATAAGACCTACGCCGTAGATAAAACCACGAGTGGCATCCACCAAAGCTTTGATCCGTTGCGTGGGAGTAGATGGTGCCGCAAGTAATACATTATCAATCCCGCTTGAATCAGCCTGAGCTATCCACTCCCTTGCCTCATCTAACTGGAGGTCAGGAATTATGGAACCAGAAATGCCGCAGTCCGACAAAGTACTGGCAAAACGCTGGTGGCCCGCGTGATAAACGATGTTGTAATAAGTCATTACCGCGATCGGCACCCCAAAATCAGCCTTCTTGATTTCCGACAGAATTCCGGTCGGAGTAGCGCCGCCCTCTATAGCGCGTTGCGATGCCTCCTGAATAGTGGGGCCGTCCATTATTGGGTCGGAGAACGGGATTCCAACCTCCACCGCATCTGCACCTGCATCAATCACAGCATGGACAATTTCGACCCAGTCGCCAAGTCCACCAGTGACATAGGGAACCAGTAGCTTTTTCCCAGAATCTCTACTCTGGGTCAACGAGGCTTCAAGCGATAGATTTGGCATCAAATACCACCGCCCAAAATCTCCGCGACCGTCTCGGCATCCTTGTCACCTCGGCCAGACATAGTTACCAGCACGGTTGAACCCGCCGGAATCTTCTTTCCAGCTTCCCGTATCAACCAAGCCATAGCATGAGCAGGCTCAAGAGCAGGAATTATCCCTTCAAGCCTGGAGACCAGCTGTAACGCTTCCAGAACCTCCTGGTCGCAAGCGGTCACGTACTCGGCTCTCCCGATTGACGAAAGATAGGAATGCTCAGGCCCAACACCAGGATAATCAAGACCTGCCGAGATTGAATGCGCTTCAAGTACCTGGCCCACGTCGTCCTGGAGCAAATTGGAGCGCATCCCATGGACGATCCCGGGTATCCCGTTATTTATCGCGGCCCCACCTTCCGGCTCTACTCCAATAAGCCTGCTCCGGCTGTCAATAAAACCTGCGAAGGTTCCGGCCGCATTTGATCCTCCACCCACACAGGCCACTACATAATCGGGCACTTCCCCGTCGAGCATAACTCGAGTCTGCTCATATGCTTCATCACCGATAATTCGTTGGAACTGCCTGACCATATAGGGATAAGGATGAGGTCCCATAACCGATCCGATGCAGTAGTGAGTACTCTCTACACTTGTCACCCACTCTCTCATCGCCTCATTTATTGCGTCCTTTAGAGTACGTGAGCCTGAAGAAACTGGGATCACATCTGCTCCCAATAATTTCATCCTAAATACATTCAGCGCCTGTCTCTTGACGTCAACCTCACCCATATAAACGACGCATTCCAACCCCAATAGTGCTGCAGCTGTGGCGGTGGCTACGCCGTGCTGACCAGCACCCGTCTCTGCGATCATCCGCTTCTTCCCCATGCGTTTGGTCAATAGGGCCTGTCCGATGACATTATTTATCTTGTGACTTCCAGTATGTGCAAGATCCTCCCTCTTTATTAGAACTTCCACACCCAGGTGAGACGATAATCTGCCAAGACGGGTAACGGGAGTAGGACGGCCACCGTACTCCCGTAAGATCCGATGGTATTCACCTAGAAACTCCGGATCGTTCCAAGCTTGGTTGAAAACTTCTTCGAGTTCCAAACAGGCAGGCATCAGTGATTCAGGGACAAAACGACCCCCAAAATCTCCGAATCTACCCGACGAAGATGGGGTGTTCATCAAACTCAAAGCTCTTCCTCCCAATCAAACACTCCATCGCCACTTTTCTCAATCATGGCCGATCTTTTCGATATCAAATCCTGCACAAAGGGATTGACAGAAGAATCTATCTCAGAATCTCGTCCCGGTATTTCCAGTAAAGCAGCACGTGATTTGGCAATAAACAGCCGCAACTTTGCAGGGTCTTTCTTGCCCGGGCGAGCTTCAACCCCAGAAGAGACATCGACTCCGAACGGTCTTACTATCCTAATGGCATCTTCCACGTTTTCAGGAGTCAGGCCACCCGCCAAAATCAATCTCACCTTTGCCGAAAGCCCGGTTATCTCATTCCAGTCAAAAGCAATACCTGAACCGGGACTCGGCGAGTCAAATAGAAAGGCATTGGCATTAAACTTTGCCATTCGCTCAATACTCGGGGCATTTCCTGGAAATGCTTTCAAAACAACCTGCACTCTGGAGGAGATATAATCGACAGCTTCAGGCCCTTCAGATCCGTGTAACTGTGCCCCGCTTAATCCAATTTCATGCACGGTTCTAACTACTGCATCCGGATTCTCATTGGCAAAGACACCAAAGGTCATAGTTTCTGTAGGGAGCTGCTTTACAATATCGCGTACTTGCTCTTTGCTCACCTGGCGTTTTGAAGGAGCGAATATAAATCCAATCGCATCTGCCCCCAATGCTACCGAAAGAAGTGCGTCGTTCTCATTTGTTATCCCGCAGATCTTAACAAACATCTAAACTTCACTCTTACCAGCACTAACCAAAGACGCTAACCTGGCGCTTGGATCATTTGATTTCACCAGCGTCTCACCGATTAGTGCCGCGTCATAACCAAGCTCCAGCAGTTCATTCATTTGCACTTCACTATCGATACCAGATTCACAAATTTTCACAACTGACTTCGGAATATAGGCAATTAAGTTACGGGCTCTCGAAACATCAACCTGAAAGGTGAAAAGATCCCTTTGGTTGATTCCTATAATGTCCGCACCAATTTCAAGAGCTCTGTCCAACTCCGCCTGATCGTGAACTTCCACCAAGACATCAAGCCCAACTTCTTTAGCCAAGCTAAATAAATCCAACAATTCATGCCCTTGAAGTGCTGCCACTATCAGAAGCACCGCGTCAGCCCCATAAATCCTGGCATCCAGAACGTCATTTCGAGAAACTGTAAAATCTTTTCGAAGCAGAGGTGTTTCAACTGCGTTTCGAACCTGTAAAAGATCGTCAAGGCTTCCTAAAAAATATTGCGAATCTGTCAATACGCTGATACAGCTGGCTCCGAAATCAGAGTACGCCTTAGCCTGAACAACTGGATCCAGATTTAAATTCAGAGCACCCCTGGAGGGAGACTTCCTTTTAATCTCAGCTATTACCGAAACTCCCTCTCCAAGTAGTGCCTCCCTGAAACCAAGGCAGGGTTGCATACTTGACACGTGGCGCAATAATTCCTTTGTGCTTCGCGTATCGCGTGCCGCCATTTCCCGATGGTCTGAAATTATCTTGTCGAGGTAAGTAGCCATTTATAAATAGATGCTATTTGCTAAAAATACAAACCATTAGCTTTGCATTCAATTACTGCGCAATGACATGAGAAAAGATCCGCTTTAACGTCCTCTGGAATGTAAATATTCAACGATTCCGCCGGGCTGCCGGGAAACTATCTCAAGATTATTAAATTGAAATTCTTCCAAAAAAGACCCCGAATAGCGATGGGAAAAGCCAATACCCACCCAGCAATGAAAATCCGGATGCCTTGAGGCGGAGGTGATTGTGAAAACTCTCTTTCCTTGTTCATCGCTAACTTCAATAGGAGAAGCTAATTCTAAATCCTGATCACCAATTATTGCGAAACTTTCCAACAGTCTGGGAGTGTTGTAACCTCTGGAATCTACCCGCTCAATCAACTCCTGGCCGGTATAGCAGCCTTTTGTAAAATCTGCATGGTCTCTTACGTATGCGCGGCCAAGCTCCATAGGATTCATTCCCGGAAAGATCTCCTTCCCCCAGGCTGGAATTCCAGTCACAATTCTGGCCAGTTCACCTTCGGCTTCCAAAAAGGAGTCAAGAGAATTAAAATTGGCAACCCAGGTTGTATCAAATCCGGCATAGAGGTTTACCACCTTCCATCCCACTACCTCACTACTACTCAAACCAACCAGGCCAGGCTGCTGACTCAATGCAGAATCGATAAGCTGCCGCAGCTCAGGTGGTTCGCTCGAAGCCAAGCTAATCACATTCCCGGAAGACAGATTAAAATCAACCTTTGTCCTCAACCGGAACCTCGTCAGCCTCTCCAAAACAGCTTCACCGCTACCCCGAGGGCAGTAAAGTTCGAACCCTAAATGATCGTGACATACAGCAACTGGGGCCACTAAAGATCCATCCGGCTCAAGCAGCAGTCCTAATTTCGCATTCGAGCTGTCTATACCGGCTACAGAAATTGAAAGTTGACCCTGAAGATACCATTCGTCTTGTTCACCGCTGACTCGTACTATATCTGCAGCGGTCCTCCATAGTAGGTTCATATCTGATCCCGATCACTTATGGCCAGTTTCCTGGCTGCGCCGACAGCTATCAACAACGCTTTGGCCTTATTGGTGCACTCCATATCCTCAGCCAGTGGTTCTGAATCAGCCACTATTCCCGCCCCTGCCTGAACGAAGGAACGCCCGCCTGAATCAGAGAAAAGCGTCCGTATGGCAATAGCGGCATCGAGGTTGCCAGAGAAATCAATATACCCCACCAGACCTGCGTAAGGGCCCCGCTTTACCGGCTCCAGCTCATTTATGATCTCCATTGCCCGAATCTTGGGAGCCCCAGACACCGTTCCCGCTGGAAGGGTCGCCTTCAAAACGTCAATAGAAGTACTGCCAGCCCTTTTCACCGCCGATACTTGCGATGTCATATGCATAACGTGTGAATACCGCTCAAGCACCATCAGTTCATCCATAGCCTCAGTCTTGAACTCAGCTACCCTGCCGATGTCATTTCGAGCCAAGTCGACAAGCATGAGATGCTCAGCAATTTCTTTTGGATGTTCTAAGAGCTCTGCTCCTAAAGCCTGGTCTTCCAAATCATTACTGCCCCGGGGGCGAGTTCCGGCTATGGGCCTTGAGATGACCCGGTTGCCCATTACCTTGACTACGGGTTCAGGTGATGATCCGGCTACGGTAATCGAGCCAAATCGCAAAAGATACATATAGGGAGATGGATTTAACTGCCTTAACACCCTGTAGAAATCAACCGGATGGGCACCCAATTGAAAAGAAAAACGTTTTGAGAGCACAACTTGGAATATATCACCTGCACGAATATACTCCTGAGCAGCCAAGACGGCCCTAGCATACTGCTCAGTGCTAAGCGAACTGGTGGCAGAAACGGGCTCTTCCGCCGAATCGATCGAAACATTCATAGGATTTGGAGCAGAGGTTCCAAGCTGCGAAGCCATATTTTCAACCTGAACTAACGCCGATTGGTACTTCTGCTTCAGATCTTCGTCATCACTAGTGGGCTCCACTAAAACATTTGAAATCAAAATAACCTTTTGCCGCCAGTGATCAAATACGGCAATCTCACCAATAAGACGCATAATCGCGTCCGGAAAACCGTAGTCATCCATCGGGGGATCCGGTAGATCCTCAATTTCACGAATTATGTCATATCCGATATAACCAACAAACCCACAATTAAGTGGAGTTAATTCAGTCAACTCTTCAGCTGATATGTTTTCCAGAAAAAACTCTAAAGTAGACAGGAAACTCGAAGTATCAACTGCAGTATCAGGTAATGACACTTCAGAAGTTATTTTTACCTGTCCATTGGTAACTGACACTTCAGCTAGCGTGTGACGCCCAACAAAGGAAAATCTCGACCAACGCTCACCCTTTTCCACCGATTCAAGCAAGAAACCCTCGTCTTGATATCCAACAAGAGACATAAAAGCGGAAACAGGGGTGATGGTATCGGCCAAATACTCCTTGAACACCGGAACTATCCGATACCCCGAACCACTTCGGGCTTGTCCGATAAAGGTATCAAAGCTACTCTGAGCCATCGTGTGCCTGTTCGCCCTTAACTTCCACTCCCCTGTAGAAGCAGGAGTAGCTGCCCGTATGACAAGCGCCGCCACCTTGCTGATCCACCTCAATCAAAAGAGTATCGCCGTCACAGTCTACCGATACTTGCCTAACCAGTTGTATCTCGCCAGAAGTTTCGCCTTTAGGCCATAAAGTGCTGCGTGAACGCGACCAAAACCAGGTTCTGCCACTTTCAAGTGTCATATCAAGCGACTCCCGGTTCATCCAGGCCATCATCAGTACAGCGCTGGTATCCCGGTCCTGAATGATGGTTGGCACCAGCCCATCCGAATTGAACTTGACACTTGATATCAGTTCTTCAGACGAAATACGCTTTACGTAATTTCTCTCAATCATAAATACAGACCTGTTTCGGTCTCCGTGTTATTAGAGGCCACAGCGTGGATATCGCGTTCTCTCAAGATCAAATAATCCTCGCCCTGCACCTCCACTTCATACCGATCCTCAGGCGAAAATAAGACTTTATTTCCCGGTTGAATTGCTCTGACATTTGGACCAACCGCCACCACTTCGGCCCAAACCAATCTCTTGGCAACCTGCGCAGTAGCTGGAATCAGAATCCCAGCCCTTGAGTGCCGATCACCGTCATTGGTTGGAATCTCAACCAACACCCGATCGGTGAGCATCGTTATAGGCAAACGTTGTTCATGCGAAACCATATCTGTAACCTAACTCTTAATTTCCAATAATGTAACAGCTACGAACCGACCGGGCGGACAGATATTCCATGATATTGCAACTGCTGCTTGACGTCTCCGACACTAAATTCACCAAAATGGAATACTGATGCAGCCAGAAGGGCATCTGCATGGGCATATTCTGCACCTCTGACAAAGTCTTCCACCTTTCCCACTCCACCACTTGCAATTACTGGGATCGAAACTCTATCCACAACACCCTTGGTAAGTTCAAGGTCAAATCCATCCTTAGTACCGTCTCGATCCATTGAAGTTAGAAGTATCTCGCCAGCGCCGAGACTCTGCGCTCTTATCGCCCAATCAAAAACATTGATTCCTGTAGGAATGCGGCCTCCGTGGGAATAGACCTCGGAACCCAGCTCA
This sequence comes from Actinomycetes bacterium, assembly GCA_021844725.1. The sequence continues at coordinate 13,952 of JAKBSX010000004.1, forward strand.
ACTGAACTTCGCGCATCAATCGCCACCACAACGCATTGCGAGCCGAACTCTTCTGCCAACTCACTTATAAGTGAAGGCCTCGCAATAGCAGCTGAATTTATCGAAACCTTGTCTGCACCCGATCGCAACATCCTGCGAGCATCAGCATTGGATCTAATCCCGCCGCCAACAGTAAATGGGATAAACACCTTCTCTGCCGTAGCTTCAACTACGTCCACCATGATATCTCTGCCATCCGACGAGGCGGTAATATCTAAAAATACCAACTCATCGGCACCTGACTTATCATAAAACTCCGCCAGCTCCACCGGGTCGCCTGCATCGCGCAGAGATACAAAATTGACACCTTTTACTACCCTTTTGTTGGTTACATCCAAACAAGGTATAATTCTCACTCCTGGCACAGTGCAACCGCCTCTTTGATGTCAATGCGACCGTCGTGAATAGCCCTTCCGGAGATAACCCCAAAAATACCCTTATCACCCGAGCGCAGATTCTTCAACCGTCTGATATCTTCCAGATTTGACACGCCCCCCGAAGCTATGATTTGAAACTGCTTCTGAGAAGTAAACTCAAGCAACTTTTCAAGAGTTTCAAGATCAGGCCCACTAAAAGTTCCATCCCTGCTGATATCGGTCACGATCGCTGCTACCGCTCCACTATAAATCAATCTTGGCAAAATTTCGAAAAGATCTAGCCCAGAGGCCTGAGTCCATCCTTTTACCGAAATCTGGCGCAGTCCATCCACGCGCCTGTAATCGAGACCTACCACTACCCCCCCAGGGTGAGTGCGTGAAATCTCCTCGATAAGAGAAGGATCCTGAACTGCCATGGTGCCCAAAATCACTCGCTCAACACCAACTTCGAATAACTTCTCGGCGTCAGCCACACTTCGAACCCCGCCGCCAACCTCAATTCTCAAAGATGAGCTTGCTGATAGCTTGGCGATGACTTCCCTGTTGACCCCCTTTCGGTTCGATCTAGCTGCATCCAGATCGACTAGGTGAAGCCAGCTAGCCCCTTGGCTTTGGATCTCTCTCGCTGCCGCCTCAGGACTTCCATAACTGATTTTTCGCTCAAAATCACCCTGGATAAGACGGACACACTCTCCGTCAATCAGATCTATCGCCGGAATAAATTCCACTTAGCTGCTCACCTCACTACACAACGCAACAAAATTAGAAAGAAGCATCAATCCATTGGAAGATGATTTTTCTGGATGAAATTGAGTGCCAAAAACTAAACCGTCACCAGCAACTGCGGTGAATACACTGCCAAAATCACAACTAGCCACAGTCTGATCAGTAACTTCCGGAGCAAAAGAGTGAACAAAATAGAACCACTCGCCGCCAGTGAAACCCTTTAGCAGGGAGCTGCTTTTTATTGTCGTAATCGTGTCCCACGACATATGCGGCAACTTCTTGGCGTTTCTTAGCCGTCTTACCTCACCATTTAAAAGTCCCAGACCGCTGGCGCCGGGAGACTCTTCAGACCGCTGGTAAAGCATCTGCATGCCAACACATATGCCAAGAACCGGAATACTGCTTTGTTGTGCCTGGTATACCATACGGTCCAGCCCGGTGAAGCGCAGCGCCGAAATACAGGCTCCGAATGACCCAACCCCTGGCAAGATAAGTCCCGATATCTCCGATACACTGCGTGGATGATCGACAAGTTCAGCATCTACTCTCAACGCCTTGAGCGCCTTATACGCAGAACCCAAATTTCCTATTCCGTAATCAATAACCGCTATCACTTGATTTCCTCAGCAGTGTTCCAATGAATGGCATAATAGTGAAAACTTCCGAAAAGCTAACCAGGCCGACCCACCCAAACGGCGCAGCACCTCAAAAACATGCGCTGATTCCCATCCGCTCAACCACTAAAGGCAAGGCAAACTCCAGGTGGTATGACTTAAGTTATATGACACCCTTAGTGGAAGGCATGGAATTGCCGTCAATTTCGATTGCATAGCGTAGACATCGGGCAAAGCACTTGAAAGACGCCTCCAGAACATGGTGGGAGTTCTTTCCTCGGATAACATCCAAATGCAGTGTCATTCCTGCGCTGGTAACCAGTGCTCTAAAAAACTCTTCTGACAGCTGCGGATCAAAACCCGGATTGCCGAGTGGATTACCGTCTAAAAGGGGCGAATTGAAATCAAGGTAAGGCCTTCCAGAAATGTCGAGGGCGACAGATACCAATGACTCATCCAGAGGAAGAGAAAGCGACGCAAACCGCCTAATCCCGGATTTGTCGCCTAGGGCCTGCGACAGAGCTTGACCCATCACAATTCCTGTATCTTCAACTGAATGATGTGCATCGACTTCTATATCTCCGCTAGCAGTCAAAGTCAAGTCGGTCCCGGAGTGTTTGGCAATCTGAGCAAGCATATGGTCAAAAAATGGCAATCCCGTACCGATGGAATACTCACCAGAACCATCCAGATCCCAGGAAACGCTGACTTTGGTCTCTTTGGTAACCCTGTCAACTGATGCCGTTCTAGCCTGTTTAGGCAACCTAACTCCTTAACTCCGCTAACGATTCAGACAAAGCGGTTATAAACCTAGCGTTTTCTTCCTCGGTGCCAACGGTAACCCGTAAACAGTCCTTAAGTCTGGGCCATCCAGAACAGTTCCTCACCAGAACCGACCGATCCACCAACGCCTGCCATAATCTATCACCCAAACCGTCCGGGCCTCTAAATAATATAAAATTCGCCGAGGAGGGCCAATACTTCAAGTCCAATCTTTTAAGCGCACCCTCTATCTCGTCCCTTCCAGCCAGAATCCTATCAAGGGTTCCCTCCATATCGTTTACCCGCTCCAGGGAAAGCCTTCCCGCCAATTGCTTTATGGTATCTATATGGTATGGCAAACACACATCCCACAAATTGGCAACAATATCCTCCGGTCCGATAAGATAACCCAGCCTCAAACCTGCCAACGACCAAACCTTTGAAAATGTCTTGGAGACAACAATGTTCGACCGGTTCTGTGCCAGCTTCAGCGCGCTAAAACTGGCAAACTGGCCATATGCCTCATCGATAACCACCAAAGTGTTTTCATCCTGAGCTACGGCAGATATTATCTCCGGATCTTCGTCCAAACCAGTGGGGTTGTTAGGAGAGCAGAAAAATACCACCTCCGGACGTGTCGCTTCTTGTACTGACACCACTTCATCTAGACCAAGGGCAAACTCCCTGTCCCGTTCAACTTCAATGACTTCAGTTGAGGTAATCCGCGCAATTTGAGAGTACATAGCATAGGTTGGCTCAAACGTCATTGCTTTTCGCCCAGGGCCGCCGTAGGCAAGAAACAGGGTCGAAATCACCTCATTAGAACCGTTTCCAATAAAGATCTGTTCGGGAGCTACGCTATGCAACTCTGCAAGAGATTTACGTAGCTCCTTTGCCATTCTGTCAGGATATCGATTCAGATCAGCAGATGACAATGAGCGGAAAAGCTCCTCCGTAAAGTCAGCTGCAGGACTGAATGGAGACTCATTAGTATTAAGCCTGACTTCCACCTGTACCTGCGGAGAATGATAAGCACCGAATAGAGCCAAATCTGGCCTCACCTTAGGCATCTGAGCTCCGAATATTGACGCTCATCTGATGCGCATACAATCCTTCTGACGCTGCAATCGCTGATACATGGGGAGCCAAGTTATCAATGCCCGCTTGGCTTGCCTCGACCACATGGATATGTTTGACGAAATCTGATACTCGAAGCGCTGATGAAAATCGGGCAGAACCGTAAGTTGGTAGAACGTGACTCGGCCCAGCAACATAATCGCCCAAACTGGCCGGCGAAAGCTTCCCAATAAAAACCGCTCCGGCATTGCGAACATTTCCAATCAACTCGTCCGCCGAGTCGCAAAGGATTTCAAGATGCTCTGGAGCTATGGCATTTGAAACCTCAATAGCTTGTGCAGGATCCCTGACTAAAACTGCGAATCCACCTTCACTAAGCGTGGATTCAATCTCGGCACGCCTTGGCGAATCGACAACAATCTTGTCGACTTCCTTCACTACCTCTTCGATGACTGACTGATCCCATGATACGAACCACGCCAGACCGTCCGGACCATGCTCCGCCTGAACCACAACGTCGATTGCCGCGAATGGCGCTGGCGTAGTCGAATCCGCGATGACCACCACCTCGGATGGCCCAGCAAACGAGGTTGGAATGCCTACATCCTGTGCTACCTCACGCTTTGCCACGGACACGTAAATATTCCCCGGACCAACAATAACATCAGCTCTTGCTACCGTTTCAGTACCGTAGGCCATAGCAGCTATAGCCTGTGCACCTCCGACGCTGTAAAGCTTGTCAACTTCCGCAATGTAAGCAGCAGCCAGCGTGGCATCGTCTACCTTACCGTCAGGACCTGGTGGAACGCAAAGGACTATCTGATCAACTCCAGCCACCTTGGCTGGGATGGCAGTCATCAAAACCGAAGATGGATATCGTGCTTTTCCTCCAGGGACGTAGCAGCCTGCCACGGAGACCGGAATCGAGCGCTGTGTAACAGTAAGCCCATTATGACTGAAGGTTTTATCAGTTTCGACCTCCAATTGGTGATAGCCACGAATTGCATCTGCTGCCACCAAAAGGGCGTCCCGAAGGTCTGAAGAAATCCTTTTGTATGCAGCTTCAAGTTCTGGATACGGAACCTGAAGCGAAGAAAGTTTCACTCTATCGAAGTCTGCCGTATAAGCCAGTAAGGCTTTGTCTCCTTCATTTTTGACACGGGTGATTATCTCGCGAACAGCATCCACCGGAAGCTCTTGGATTACCTTGGGCCGTGGAAGCGAATCTAGATAGTTTCCCGAGGCGTTTCGAAGGTCGAGTAATTTTAACATAGACTTATAACTCTAGTTTGAACAGCAAAAAACTATCCATCTATTCAAATCATGCACCCTTTCAGCCAACGGGAACAATTAGATTTCATCGGCAGGAAACCTGGTTAATAACATTTGGTCTCAACCTTTCCAGGCCAGGCTGTAAGGCTAACTAACCTTAGATTGAAAATGTAAAATTCAATTTATCTGGCAAAAAGCAAGTCGAATAACGAAACATTTGAAAAAACTCCTGCTTGACCTTATTGCTCTTTACCTTGAAGGTTGAATAGTCACAACCAATAACAAACCAACAATTCCAATATGGCATCTCGTAAAAAGGCCCACATTGGCAGTAAGATCTAAACACAAAAAAAGGAAACCAATGGACACATCGGAATTCAAGGCCAGCAATAAGGCTGAATTGTCATCTCTTGGAACTGCCCTTGAGGAGATAACTGAAAGGATTGTCAAGATAGCAGACTCATATGCTGGTCAGAAACTGGACGGCTATGCTCACGATCTATATCAGGCTGAAAGATCTCTAAAATCCGCTCTTCGCTCAATTAGAAAAGTCAGGAACTCCTAGTTAAAAGCTGATGGACATAGATCACAAAGCACACAGACCGAGCAATTTGGCTTTCTGGCAAAACATACCCTGCGGCCATGTATGATCAATCGCAAAGAGAATCCTCCCGTGGCAGGTGGAGGAACCCATTCCATCAAATCCTTTTCTATCCTTACCGGGTCTTTGGAACAGGTTAGTCCTAACCTTCGAGCCAAACGCCCGACGTGGGTATCTACTGCCAATCCTGGCTTGCCAAAGCCAACCGACAAAATAACGTTGGCGGTCTTCCTACCTACACCAGGAAGTTTGACCAAATCTTCAAGATTATCAGGGATACGACCACCCTTGACAGATAAAACCTGACTGGCCATTTTTGATATATTTCGGGCTTTGTTTTTATAAAAACCGGTGGAATATATTATTTGCTCAATCTCATCAACTCGAGCAAGTGCCATTTCCTTAGCGGTTGGATATTTCGCAAAAAGGGAAGGCGTGGTGAGATTCACCCTTTCATCTGTACACTGCGCAGAAAGAATGGTTGCAACCAAGAGCTGAAATGGAGAACTGAACTTCAAAGCACATAGCTCCTGGTTACTTCCCGGATAAGTTTCGTTTAGCCTGCTGAGAATTTCAAGCCTTCGCTCAAGTTCGTCTGACTTGGCATCATTTACAAACCCCTTGCCAGCGGGCGCCTTCATATCTGTCACCTTCCATCAGAGAAAAATCAATACCAATCTAACGTAACCATTCAGGTGGTCAACTTCTGACCACCTGAATGGGTTCTTTGGGTGTTGGGGTGGAGTGAGCTCAGTTGGCTGTATTGGGGTGGAGATTCATGGCCCAGATCGTAGT
>JAKBSX010000314.1 GCA_021844725.1 Actinomycetes bacterium
GTTCCTCATCGGCCTCGGGACAATAAGACAGGATCTTAATATTTCAGTCATGAACGAAAAAGTGATCGAAGTTAAGGGAGTCCAGCGCCTTGATCAGATACGCAAAGTGGTTCGCTTCGAAGCTTCAAGACAAAAGTTCTTCTACGATCTCGCCACAGAGATCAAACAGAAGCTCGGAAACGCCCTAACAATGAGGAGTGTTAACGTGACGACGCATTTCCGAGATTGCAAGTCTAACGTCATAAAGAAGGCCTTGGGCCCAAAAGATGGCACTGCGCTCTGTCTTGTGATCGAAGGATTCGCCGGATTGCTTGGAAGGGAAAACGAGTTTCACTCTCGATTGGGCAAGGCGCTGGGTGCTATAGCAAAGACATATGGCCTAGGTGGTGTCTTCCACTCTGACGAGCTCCCGAACTATGGGATTACGGCTGAGGAGTTGTCTTCGATCAGAGAAAGGAATAGCATTGGTGCAAGCGATGCATTCGTGCTTATTGCTGGAGATAGCCATATGACAGACAAAGTAGTTGAAGCTTTGAAGAAACGAATCCAGCAGGCAATAGTCGGTGTCCCAGCCGAAACCCGGGCTGCAAACCTCGATGGTGAGACGACCTTTTTACGACCACGACCTGGGGCAGCTAGGATGTATCCAGAAACAGACATTCCACTGATCCAAGTGGAGCCTGCCGCACTTCAAAGACTCAGGAAGGAGATTCCAGTACCTTGGGAGAATCAAGTGGCTTCATTCTCGAGGAAATACGATTTGCCGTTCCAACTAGCTGAACCAATGTTTGATTCAGAAAGAAAGGATCTTTTTGAGAGAGTCTTAAATTCGACAAAGCTTCCCGCGCGCTATGTAGCATCTACTCTTGTTGACACTCTGCTCGCTCTCCAAAGGGACGAGGTGAATGTCGAATTGGTGACTGATGATGTCCTATTCCTAATGTTTGTCTCACTAGATCAAGGCAAGTTCGCAAAGGAAGCATTCGCGAAGGTTCTGCGCAGGATTGCGGAAGATCCAGCGACATCCGTAGACGACGCTCTGATGAAAGAAGGATTGGAAGCGATGAGCGAAGCAGAGTTGGCTAAGATCATTGATGATTTGATTCAACAAAACCTGGAACTAGTGAGATTAAGAGGAGTGGGCGCTCACAGCATCCTTATGGGCAAGCTAATGCAGAATGTCAGGGGGAAGGTTGACGGAAAAACAGTCAACGAAAATCTTTCCAAAAGACTCCGAATGTTTGAGGGAAAAGGTTAATCAGTAATTATTTGAACCACGTGTGATCATTATGTCGGAGGAAAATGCGGCTCTTCATAGGCTCGTCGTTACGATATCGATGGGGGATGCGAAAGCAGAGTTTTCAGGATCTCCGGAGGTTGTTCTCCAATCAGTCAACAGTTTCATCCTAAAACAGATGCCTGAAATAGACCTAGCTCGGAAGCTTTCGATGAACTTCAGTACAAAGGATCTAATTGAAAAATTCAAAGAGTATGTGAAAATCACTCCAGAAGGTCCTAAGATATGGAGTCAAGAAAGGAAATTCAGCGACAAGGAACTTGTGGGACTGCAGCTAGTGGCACAAAGAATCGCGTCACAAACCCGAGAGGGCGTGTCGCAACTCATGTCGCTTGCATTGCTTCAAGAAACCACATCGCTAAACCCTAAATCTTTGAGCTCTCGGCTGAGTGAGATGACAAAGTCAGGTTACGTCTTGAGAGAGACGAACGATGATAAGACTCAATTCAAGATAACGACCACGGGCATAGAATGGTTGTCCGGCCTCCTAATGAAGAAAAGCTAGCCTGAACTCATGTTAGAAAGTCGCGTGGGGCGCACTCTCGCTTTTGTTCACTTCACGCTCATCTGGGGGCTTGCCGGTGGGCCTCTTTTGAACGTAAGTGTAATTGCGCATGTTGCCTTCTCTGAATAGAACGTTCTCTCGCACAAGGTCAGTCAACGAATGAGATACTGCGGTCTTGTCATAGTGGTATCCCCTTCTAGCAATCTCCTCGTGAACTTCCGACAGAGATCTGGCGGTATCAAACCAAGATTCCTCCCAAAGCTCCAAGATCAGCCCTCTGCAAGTCTTGTTTGCTGTAGTTTGAGGCTTATCGAGGGCTAAAGTTGGGTTTGAAGTGGTTGGGCCTGCCGAAAGAGATGAAAGAACGCTCTCAACAGCTTTCTGCAGCTGATCGGGAGGGCAAGTAATCTCAACTTCCCAACCTCCCTTTCTCAATTTGACAGTTACTGTGTTCTTTTCAGACATGTTGTTTTATTGCTCAGCAATGAATTGGGCATGTTGCGCAACATTTATATCAACAGCACTCCAACCCACGTATTGCGCATCATGAACAATCAATTAAGTCTTCTCCCATCACCCGCTCACCTTCAGCAGATAGCCGATATCGAGTCACTGTCAGCATCTCTCGATAAATCTCTGAGAACATTGTCCGGAAAGAAAGTCTTCTTTAGATCAGACTTTTCCAAAGAGTCGATTCCCTTGCAAAGCATGGAATCGATAGATAGGCCGATCCCATACGAGGTAAGGAATTTCTCGGAGAGACCTCAGGAGCGAAGATTGGTGGGTATAGATTCTTCGTGTGCGCTTATTGGAGAAACCGAAGATGGATCGATTTTTGCAGGACGCGTTGCGATGGTAAGCACATCAAAGAGCGAGAACAGATCGCACTATAGGGCAGGACCCTTTATTTTTTACATGAACCAGGAGACCTTGGGAGACGAGCTATCTAAATTACCTCGCAAAGCAATTAGGGCGATATTGTCAGATACTTGTCTTGCAGAACGTTTCGTTCGCATAAGTCTTGAAAGATCGGCACAGCTACAGGCAGCGAAAATGAATACTAATTCAATAATAATGGCTGACGGGTCAATACGGTCTTCAATGTTAGAGACTCGCAGATATTCGCTTAGAGAAGTTGAGCTTGCAGCAGGGGAAAACTCGAATCAGATTCTAGGTTTCAGCAAGGCCTCCAGCCTGAGATTTGTTTCAAGCGCGGGGAGCTTCTTGCAGTCGATTGGAAAAAGTAAGGTATACTTTGACATAACTGAATCATTGCGAGTCTTCATGCACTGCACTGAGAGCAGAGTATTAGTTACTAGATTCTCTCCGAATTCACAGGTGTTCCGGATAGACTTGTCGCGCGCGAATACTGAGGAGGATTCACAGGTACTTGCTGATCTTGCCTACAACGATCTTTTCTTCAGAGGGTACCCGGAGTCATTGAGACTAGCTCATCATCTTTCTGTCTTTGACTCATTTACAATTTCGTCCATTAGGAGTTATCTTTCAAAGAAATTCAAGTTGGTGCGTATTGCTTCCGACGACCTTCGAGCGACCATACTTGGGAAGCTTGTTTAGCGAGGTGGGCACTCCATGAGAATACTCGAAAAACAAGGTGACGAAATTTCAATTGTCGCGATGCCCTCAGAATCCGTGTTTCAGGGCGACTATCTCGAAATCATTGACTCGACAGCTTCAGGGTCTGTAGTAATCCAAGTATACGATGAAATGTACATACCGAGCCAGTCGCTCACAGAAGATATTATTCGAGATCAAATAATCGAAGCTAGCGCTTCTGGTACGGAACTGGACCCTTTCGAGATCTCCGGCATGTCGCAGATGATAAAAGACATGAGGCTCCTGAAATGCAAGATCAGAGGGAGCATCCAAAGCGGCCTCATGGTTCCGAATGTGGCGTGGGTCCCTTCAAGGGCCAAGTCCAAGATTAAGAAGATATCCCAATCTCGACTTCTTGATCTCTCTGGACAAACTGGTAGTGCCAAGATCAGAATCGGGACAACTAAGGATGGAGAACAGTTCACAGTACTGGGTGAATCCATCGACGGCAATCTCTCAATAATAACTGGGAAGAAGGAGTCAGGCAAATCCCATCTTTCCAAGATACTTGTGAGCTCTTTGGTTACGAGTGGCGCGGTCGTCATCATCTTTGACTTGAACAACGAATATGTTGGATTAGCAAAGAACAAGGATGGATCCAAGAATGAGCTTTCGGATAGAATAATTGCTCTGGAACCTGGAAGAAATCTACGATTTGGATTGGATTATCTCGGGGAATACAGCTTGATCTCCCTGATGCAGCACGTTCTTGACTCTCCAGGTGCATCGCTAAGAGAGTTCATACGGATTATTGATTCTCTCCAGCATTCGGAGAAATTCACGATTGGCGGTCTGGGTGAAGCAATTCAAGGGTGGCGGTGCAACGAGCTCGTGAGGGACGCACTCTACACAAGATATCAAACAATGCGGGCTTCTGGGATATTCGCGGAGGGAAAAGATGGAGTTGTGATTGATTCTGTTGTCAAGTCGCTATTGCCAAAAGGAGGCGCGTTTGTAGTCTCGCTGAAGAGCTCTTCTTCGCTAACAAAGAAGATGGTGGTCGAGATAATTCTGAGCAAACTCGTCCAGCTATTGGAGCGAGAAATTATTCCGCCAGTGTTCCTGTTTGCAGAAGAAGCACATCTTTACTTGCGCGAAACATACTGGGATGACATTGTTACGAGGATGCGACACTTTGGGATCTTCACGACGCTTATAACAAATCAACCTGACGCCATAAATGCAGGAATATACAGACAAGCAGATAACATTTTTCTTTTCAACTTCACAAACGAAGCAGATTTAGACATGATTGCTAAAGCCTCCACCGCGGACGGCGAGACTATCAGGTCGATAGTTAGGACATTGCCAAGAAGGCATTGTTTGATTTTGGGTAAGGTGGTTTCAGATCTCCCAATGTTGGTGAAAGTTGGGGAGACAAGATTCATGCCAATGGGTCAAACAAAGAAGTTCTTTGCACAGAAACAGACAATTGAGAAAAGCTCTATCTCTGTAACTATTCGAAAGTGAATTCAGTAGGCAGAGCCTACCCATTGCTTTCCCGACTT
>JAKBSX010000315.1 GCA_021844725.1 Actinomycetes bacterium
AGGGATCTCTCCCTGACGGCAGTTATTTGCGCTCAAGAACATGATCTAGGCGAAAGGGTTTATTTTGAAGACTCAGGAAATATGTCTGGCTAACAGGCCCAAAGGGTGGCCCGCTGAATCTGATTTTGAGTTTCGTGAGGCTGAAATTGAAAATTTGCAGGAAGGCGAGGTGCTGCTTAGGGTTCTTTGGCTTTCGGTTGACCCCTATATGCGCGGTCGAATGAACGACGTCAAGTCATATGTTCCTCCCTTTAAACTGGGCGAACCTATTGCTGGCGGCGGAATTGGCCAGGTAATTGAATCTCGTGACTCGCGGTTTCAGCCTGGAGAATTTGTACTGGCTAACTTAAGGTGGAGGGAATTTGACGTCCAGTCAGCCAATACCTTGACAAAGCTGGATCCGGATCAGGCTCCTTTGAGCACCCATCTGGGAGTGTTGGGGATGCCGGGATTGACTGCTTTTGTTGGGTTGCGGCGAATTGGAGAGCTCAAACCTTCAGATACCGTATATGTTTCTGCCGCGGCTGGAGCAGTTGGTTCTATTGCGGGCCAGATTGCTAAGATTTCTGGAGCGCGAGTTGTAGGCTCGGCCGGTTCTGAACAAAAGGTGCAGGCTCTACTAGAAACAGGTTTTGATTTTGCCTTCAACTACAGGGATGTCTCGGTAACCGAAGCGCTAAGTGAGTACGTTCCCGAAGGGATTGACCTCTATTTTGACAATGTTGGAGGTGAGCATCTCGAAGCGGCTCTGTTCCATATGTCTAATTACGGGCGAGTGGTTATGTGTGGAGCAATATCTCAGTACAATTTGGACGGACGTCCGGTTGGTCCATCTAACCTGATGCTCGTAGTCACCAAGAGACTGACGCTCAAAGGTTTCATAGTGTCTGATCACAGCGATCTTTATCAGCCGTTCTTATCCGAAGCAAGTGGGTGGCTCAGGCATGGAAAGTTGAAATATCATCACACCGAGCGCGAGGGTCTGCAGCAGGCTCCGAGATCTTTTATCGACATGATGAAAGGCGAGAATCTGGGCAAGATGTTGGTCAAGGTTGCCGATCCGAACTAACTAAGCCCTTACTATTGTTGGCAATCGAACAGATAAGATCAACCAGAATAAGAAAAATCTAATTTACAGCTCATCTTTTCTGTTATTTAAAATTAGATAATTGACTTACCTTGGCGGTTGGAGATTTTATGTCCAGTAACTCAATGCTTTCACTCAAATACTCGTGGCTCGGGGCTGGAGCCTTTGCGCTATTTAGTTGTTGTGTGGCTGTGAGTGGCATCGGTGTATCATCGACTTCGCATGATGTTAGTTTGGCTGGATCGGTTTCCATAAACTCTCATACGAAGCGGTCACAATCTTTTAGTTCCTCGTTGCCGAATTCAAAAGCTGAACCCTCGAAATCAGCAGATTTCACTGACGCCTCCAAAGCTGTGGTTGAAGTTCCCCTTTCGGCGCCTGTGCTTGATTTTCCTCAGAGCAGAGTGTCCGCTTCAAACAGAGTCAGTCAGAGTGAGTCCACCGTAGAGAGTTCCAAGACTATTGAAAGCACGCCATTACCAGCAGCTGCCCCACATCCTCGAAGTATTACAATCACGAAGGTATTGGCTAAACCGAAAGAGGGTGAGAAAAAAGGAAATAATCATGACAAAACACGCTCAAAGATGGGGTTTGTTAACTCACCAGCCAATTTGCCAAGGCTAACGACAACTTCCTCGTCTTCCTTTTCTTCTACTACTACTACAACAACGCTGCCACTGCCACTGCCGTCACTGGTGTCAGTATCGCCAGCACCGCGGTTACCGTCGTTACCGTCACCGGCACGATTGCATTTAAATATTGGTTTTCGTTCAAACCTGGATAAGTAGCCATAGGTCAGTTACGTCTAGCGATCAGAAGTCGATTTGGGCTTCAGGTATCCATTCTTTACAACCTTGAAAGTTTAAATAGATTCGGTCATGACAAACCAATTTAGCGTTAAGCGCATTTCCACAACAACTCGTTTAATGGTTATCTATGCGGTTGTTTCGGCGGCAGCACTGGGACTAGTTCTTACGCAGGTGGTACGCACCTACGCTTCTCATGCCAAAAGTGTGATTATGTCGGATTTGGGTGAAGAGGTGCCCCAGTTTGCCCAGGCTGCCAATCTACGTGCGCCTGGCGAAAGTTTATATAGTTTTTCGAAGTCCTATTTGGCAACCCATGCCTTAGCCAATCAGCACATACTTTACATTCATATTTTTGGACATAGCACTTTGGGCTCGGCTGGTTCATCGAAGGATATAGCGATTCCTGATGTTACTCAGTTTCTGGCCTCACCTCCCGGGTCGACCAAAATAAATACCGTGAATTACAAGTCGGCTAGCTATTTGGTTCTTGGGTCACCTGTTACGGTTTCGAAAAAAGTAGTTGGTTCACTGGTGGCGGTAACCAGTCTTTCAGGACTTAGCTCCCAAGAATCACAAGTACTATTGCTAGCTGGAGCGGAGGCCCTTCTCTCTTTAATCTTTTCAGTTGCCGCCGGGTATTTTTTGATGCGGAGAATTATGCGGGCTGTTGGCCGTGTTACCGAGACGGCTGTGGAAATTTCCAAAGGAGACTTGGATCGAAGGTTGGATTTTCCAAGCCAATCCGATGAAGTGGGTAAATTAGCTCTTGCATTCGACGGCATGATCGGGAGGATCAGCCAAACCCTGGATTCTCAACGACGACTGTTGGCAGACGTTTCTCACCAGTTGAAGACCCCCTTGACCGTAATTAGAGGCAATTTGGAACTTCTCCATAGGAGTTCTGAAGTCGATAAAGCCGAGCTGAACGACGTTATAGAGGTTGTCACTTCTGAGATTGACTATATGAAAACCATGCTTGACGGACTGCTGCTGCTCGAGAGAATGTCTGAGCCGGAGCCGTTGAACGAGGAAGAAGTGGAATTGCGACCGTTTTTAACCGATATCTTTTCAAGTGCTATTTCACTGGGCAGACGAAACTGGCGTTTGGGTGACATCCCGGATATCGTCGTCCGGATAGATGGACAGAAGTGCAGGGGAGCGATCCTGAATCTGCTCGATAACGCTGTAAAAGCCACATCTAACATGGACCGCATCTCATTAGATGCTTATGATAGCGATGGCTATTTAGCGATAGTTGTCTCAGATAGTGGCAGCGGGATCGAGCCCACATATCTTGCTAAGATCTTTGAGCGCTTTGAACGAGGTGCTGCTAGAGATCAGCGAGGGGCTGGTCTCGGCTTGGCTATCGTAAGGGCGGTTTCTCATGCTCATGGCGGGGATATAGATGTAGAATCCGTTTACGGGGAGGGTTCGTCATTCACGTTTCGGATTCCATCTAATCGAATAGTAAGAAAGTCTGAGGTTGAGATTGAATATCGTAATAGTTGAGGACGATGAAAAGATAGCCAATTTTCTCTCCAAAGGTTTGAAATCCGAAGGTTATGCAACTGTGGTGATCGGTGATGGAGATGAGGCGATGACTAAGGTTCCCTCTATGGGTACTGACATTGACCTGGTTCTACTCGATCTGTCGTTACCTGGGGCTGATGGAAAGACGGTACTCTCATCCTGGCGAGCAAATGGTTTTACGCAGCCTGTGATCATATTGACAGCGCGCGACGAGACAAAATACAAGATCGAGGGACTCGACGCAGGGGCCAATGACTACGTGACGAAGCCGTTTTCATTTGCCGAACTCTTAGCGAGAATCCGCGCTGCATTGCGCGCTTCAGATCAGGGTTCAAATACTATTTTGCAGGTGCTCGATCTAAGGCTTGATTTAGTCACCAAGGTGGCTTGGCGGGATGGGATTCGAATAGATCTTGCACCGAAGGAATGGGCTTTGCTCGAGCTGTTTATGCGAAATCCAAATCAGATTCTGTCGAGAATGCAGATCCTTAACCACGTGTGGGATTATTCCTTCGATCCAGGCAGCAACATTGTCGACGTGTATATTGGTTATCTCCGTAAAAAGATAAATGTTGAGGGCAAAGTTGAGTTGCTTCAAACTGTTCGGGGAGCCGGCTACAGATTCCTTCAGCCTCAATTTCAAAGTCCTCCAAAATAGCCGAGTTAATATATTTGTGCCTAGGTAGCGCTTTCAAGTGAGTTTAAGAAATTTATAAGCTCTCGAAGCCGGCCATGTGAAGATTGGTTAAAGCTGAATTTTATCCTGTGAAGTTCCAGGCTGTCATTGTCGGCTATTTCAGGCGCCGATGGTGAGCACCTTTCTATCGTCCCGGAAGCAACTATATCTTTGAAATCAAGGTTAAGTTTTTCAAGTTCGTTGTCAGACATGAGCGATTTCATCCGTACTACCAGATGCTTATTGACGTATCTAATGCTTTGGTAGTTGCGGTAAAACCTTGTTATCTCATCAACAGCTTTACTCACGTCCCGGGTGATGAGGTATAGTGATTTATCCAGATTTCCCACTAAGCCACGGTCTATAACTTCTTTCTCTATGAATTCCTGCCATTTCTCCCAGTAGGTCCCTTCCTCGGAGTCAAGTAGCACGATCGGGGCAGGCTCAGCTTTTCCTGTTTGCATCAGGGTTAGAAGCTCGAAAGCTTCATCCAGTGTGCCGAATCCTCCTGGCATTATTACGAAACCGGCAGACTCCTTGATGAGCATTACTTTTCGTGTGAAAAAATACTTCATTTCCACCAGTTTCTGGCTGTTGGCGATGAAAGGATTCGGTTCTTGTTCGAAAGGGAGTTTTATATTGACCCCGAAACTCATCTCGGGACCTGCGCCTTCTAGTCCAGCCTGCATTATTCCCTGGCCGGCACCCGTTACAGTCATCCAGCCCCTCAATGCAAGCTGATGAGCAACTTCACGGGCAACTGCATACGTGGGATCTGTGGATTTGGTTCTAGCCGATCCGAACAGGGTGATCTTTTT
>JAKBSX010000316.1 GCA_021844725.1 Actinomycetes bacterium
GATACTCATATAGTTATCTTAATTCCTGGGTGTTACATCAGTTCGAATTACGTAAAGGATGTAACGGCTCCGCCGTTAGCGCCTGTCCATCCCCGTCCTAAAGGACGGGGCCTTTCGGCGCTCTTTAGGTAACCTAATCGAAGTTCTGGCGCTGAAGCATCGTGATTATTTCATGTAACTCCTAGTAGTTGATTTGGCGAGAATGGGACTTTGTTGCTTCGCAATAAAGTCTTGATTTTTTAGAGTGGAAATTTCTCAGTCTCCAGGCAAACTTAATTGTGTTTTTATTGAATTTGGTGATCTGGTGTTGAAATTATTCGGCTACGGTTACTTTGGTGGCTGATCAGGACAAGTTCGCAGAACAAGCATTGGAGTTTTCCGACGCACTCTACGGTGCCGCTTTGCGCATGACAAGAAACGCAGCTGACGCCGAAGATCTTATTCAGGAAACCTATCTGAAGGCGTACCGCGGTTTTGCGTCGTTTCAAGAAGGCACCAACCTAAAAGCATGGCTGTACCGGATTCTTACCAATACCTTCATCAACTCCTATCGGGCTAAGCAAAGAAGGCCCGAAGAGAGTGCATTGGATGATATTGAAGACCTGTATCTTTATAAGAGGATAGGGGCTCTAGATGGGGGGACCGCAGGCAAAAGTGCGGAAGACGAAGTGCTAGAGAGATTTACAGATACCGATGTCAAAGATGCAATTGAGTCACTTCCGGAACAGTTTCGCATAGCTGTGTTGTTATCAGATATAGAGGGTTTTTCATATAAGGAAATTTCTGACATTATGGAGATCCCTCTGGGTACTGTTATGAGCCGTCTGCATAGAGGTAGAAAGGCACTCCAGAAGGCGCTAGTTGATGTAGGTATGCGCAGGGGTTTGGGTTTAGGTGATGATGGACAGATCGCACGCGATTAGATCGGGCGGAGAGTGTGAAGAGACACTGGCCCGTTTGTATACGTTTCTTGACGGTGAGTTAACCGCGGAACGCAAAGAGAAGATTCGAAAGCATTTAGACGATTGCTCGCCGTGTTTAGAGGCTTTTGAATTTGAATCGGAATTGCGTTCAATGATCGCATCAAAGTCAAAGGACGAATGTCCTGAGATCTTGAAAGCAAAGATTGCTAATATATTGAAATTTGGTGAGAAGGCAGAGGGATAGCTGTTTTGTAGGTCAAATTTCAATTTTCTATCGCAAGTTGGAATTCAGGAATAATAGATAACTGTTTAAAGTTGTTAATTGTATGGCAACAAGTTCTGAAGTTATAGGCGCAATGCCACTTAGTGGTGGTGAGAAACCTTCAAAAGCATATTCCAGAGATCGAACGTGCATGGAGCCTGGTTGCAGCACCAAGTTGTCCATGTATAACCGAGGAAAATACTGTTATTTGCATCAGCCGCTAACAGTTCCACGCACCAGAGGGCGTAAGATCGCTTAAAGAACGTTTTAGTTCGAACGAGGTGCCATGACCGAATTGATCTCGTGGGAGATAGCTTCCAAGGTTGCAAACGCAGTATCTGGATATTTTCCTGATCCACCAAAATCAGAGATGTCTGGGCTGGAAAGCGATTTAAACGCAGTGTTTCCTGATGCCCAGGCTCAGGTAGCCAAAGCCACCGGGCTAGTCGTACCCGGGAACGCATCGCCTCTTGTGATGTCGCGGCCAGAGTGGGTTGAGGCTAACCTCAGTTCCTTTAGGCAAACGCTAACCCCTTTGCTTGAAAACCTTTCTAAAAAGTCAAATAAGTGGCCTCTCACGGGTGTAAGTGCTGCGATAGCTGGAGCACAGCTCGGCACGATCCTGGGTTGGATGTCGTCGAAAGTACTTGGTCAGTTCGACGTGATATTGGCTGATGCAAACAGTGATCTTGATGTCGACCAGGTCTACTTTGTAGGGCCAAATATAATTTCAGTGGAGATGAAGTACGGTTTTGATCAGAAACAGTTCCGGCACTGGATTTCACTGCATGAACTGACTCATCGGGCCCAGTTCAATGGGGTTTCATGGATGCGGGACTACTTTAAAGGCCTTGTGGAAGAGTCAATATCATTTGCTAATCCTGATCCTGCAGCATTGATGGCTGGATTAAAAAGAGTTTTTGAGCAGATCCGGGAAGGTCGTAATCCTCTTGATGATAACGGTCCAATAGGTATCTTCGCCACCAGTGAGCAGCTCGTGTCGTTAAATAAAATCACCGGGCTGATGTCACTTCTCGAAGGACATGGTGACATTGTGATGAACCGCGCTGGGGCTGACGATATTGTCGAATCAAATAGGTTTGCCGCCGTTTTATCTCAGAGGCGCAGCTCACAGAGGGGAATTTCCAAACTGATGTCTCAGCTGCTGGGGATGGACGCCAAGATGAGGCAATATCAGGAAGGAGAAGTCTTTGTTGAGCGCGTCGAGCAGGCTGGAGGCATGGAATTATTCAATAAAGTCTGGGAGAATCCAGAAAATCTGCCCAGTGCTGAAGAAATTCGAAATCCGGAAAAATGGATTGACCGGATGACGGTCTCGAACAACCGATGAGTTGCGATAACAGCTCGAACGTTCGATAAAGCTACTCCTATGTCAAAGGCCAGAGTAAGATTTGGCGGATGGAACGTAATTTGCTAGCTCAATATGACCGGGAGGGTCGTGCTGGCTATATCCGTGGGAAGTTATTGGAATCTGGATTAGATCCCGAGAAACTGTTAAAGCGCTGCTTCTTTGCCCCGCATAGTGACACCGGAAATCTGGAGCTTGCTGTTTCCGGAGGAGCAGATTCTGTGGCAATGCTGGTACTTGGTTCTCTGGTTGGTCCGGCAGTTACAGTTTGGCATCTTGACCATGGACTTCGCTCCACTTCTTCGGCTGAGGCAGAATGGGTACTCAGCCTTGCTAAAGCCTTCGGAGCCAGTTCTAAATGCTTCAGCATTGAAGTTGAAACAGGACCCAACCTGGAGGAGAGGGCTCGGGACAAACGTCGTGAGTTGTTTATTGACGGAGTCTCTACCGGCCATACTTCTGACGATTTGGCAGAAACCGTGATTATAAATTTGATTCGCGGTTCTGGGCTGCGTGGACTTGGATCAATTTCTTATGGACCGCAGCATCCGATCCTCAATCTTCGCCGTTGGGAAACAGAGTCAATTTGCAGGGCATTGGGGCTTGATTTTTCTACCGACGAATCCAATTTCGATTCCAGATTCGTTCGTAACAGAGTACGGAGTGAGGTAATCCCACTGCTAACCGATGTCGCCAAGCGGGACGTGGTCCCTATATTTGCCCGGTCGGCATCGATTTTTCAGCAAGCAGCAGAGTTCGTAGCTGCTAAGGCTAAGGAGCTGGATCCAACCGATGCCAAAGCGATAGCAACGGCGGACGAATTCGTGGCAATCGAGGCTTTGCGCATGTGGCTGATGGATGATAAAGGTCATTCTATTTCGCATCAACTGGCACTGGAGGTTTTAAGTGTTGCCAAGGGCGAAAAAGTTGCAGTGGATCTGCCTGGCGCCATTCGGGTTAGGCGTTCCAGGGGCAGGCTGAGCAAATTTGAGGTCCAATCGCTCAATTTATCCGGCCAATAGTGCCATCTGGCTCCAGTTGGGCTAGTTTGTTGTGTGAATGGAACCTACAATTACTAACGCAGCAGCTTGGTTTGAATCAGACACTTCGGTTGGCGAAATCGTTGTCACCGAGAACGAGATAAAAGATAAAATAGCCGAACTGGGACAGAGGATAACGCAGGATTACAGCGGCAGAACCCTGCTCATAGTTGGAGTACTTAAAGGCGCACTGCTTTTCGTAGCCGACCTTATCAGATCGATAGATTTGCCAGTTGAATACGATTTTATGGCGGTATCATCTTACGGTGTGACTACTAAGACTTCTGGCGTGGTGCGAATAGTCAAAGACCTCGATGTAGATTTAACTGATAAAGATGTTCTGATCGTAGAAGATGTAATTGATTCTGGATTGACGCTCTCATATTTGGTGCGGAATCTAAGAGCACGAAATGCCAGGTCGGTTTGCGTTTGTGCACTGCTGGTTAAAGAAGGTCTTCAGCCGGCGAATCTGGAAATTACCTATACTGGATTTGTGATCCCACCGATTTTCGTTATCGGCTACGGGCTTGACCTGGCTGAGAAATATCGAAATTTGCCATTTGTGGCGATCTACAACGGTTAGTTAGAAGGTCTGAGAAAAAACAAACGGATGCCAGAAAACTCTGAACGCAAATTTGATAAAAATCGAGTTAAAGGTCTAATTGAGGAGTTGCTGATAGCAATTGGTGAGGATCCGCTGCGTGATGGTCTAGTCCAAACCCCCGCTCGAGTTGCTGAAATGTTCGAGGAGCTTTTGTCAAGTACCAACCTAAAGGGTGAGAGCTTTTTGGGCTCAGTTTTTCCGGCAAGCCACGAAGAAATGGTTTTGCTACGGGATATCTCCTTTTTTTCCCTTTGCGAACATCACATACTTCCATTTTTTGGAGACGTCCACATCGCCTATATACCCAATGAATCCGGTCAAATAGTGGGCCTTTCAGGAATCGCCCGTCTAGTTGATGGGCTGTCAAGGAAGCTGCAGGTGCAGGAGCGCCTCACTACTGAAATCGCCAATTCGATACAGGAGTCAATAAAGCCTAAAGGGGTGCTGGTAGTAGTAGAGGCCGAGCACCTTTGCATGTCAATGCGCGGAACTAAAAAAGTTGGTTCGAGAGCGGTTACCTCGGCGGTAAGGGGCGTGTTCAAGAGGGATGGTGTGACTCGTTCTGAGGCACTGAATTTGATTGGCAAGGCCGTCCATGTTGCATCCAGGTGACCGAAATAATCCCGCAAGCCCCCGGATTTATCCGTGGGGTCAAGGGCGAGTCCTGGCAAAGCCAGGATGTAACACCCAGGAATTAAGATAACTATATGAGTA
>JAKBSX010000317.1 GCA_021844725.1 Actinomycetes bacterium
AAATCGCAGAAGGTGCGATGAACCAGCAGGTGTCTATTCTCCAGAGGATGAACCAGCTGGCGACTCAGGCCGCTAACTCAGGTGCGATGAGCTCCAGCTCCTACACCGCAGTGCAAGCGGAGTTTTCACAGCTGCAAAGCCAGCTGGACCAAATTGCCAGCAGCACTTCCTTCGGCACAACCTCATTATTGGCTGGAAACTATACAGGGACTTTCCAGATCGGTGCGTATTCGAGCACCGTGGATCAAGTCACTGTAACGATTGCTGGTACAAGCACGGGCGCCATGGGAGTGGCGGCTGCGAGCGTTAGCATTGGAACCAATGCAGCTTCAGCGCAGGCGGCGATGAGCGCTGTTCAGGCTGCTATAACATACGTTTCATCCGCTGAAGCGCAGGTAGCAGCTGTTCAGAATCAGATCCAAGCGGTTATAAGCAACGACACCATCAGCCAGCAGAACGTCCAGTCGGCGTACTCGACACTGGTAGATGCAAATATGGCTCAGGCCATGACCGCATACTCCAGCCAGCAAGTTCTGATGCAGGCCGGCGTGGCTATGCTCGGCCAGGCCCAGCAGTTGCCGTCTCTAATTCTGAAGCTCATTCCATAGTCGTAAAATCGGTAATATCCGGGGCCGGCGCCTAATCCTAGGTGTCGGCCTCAAGGTAGTTTTGGATGCTGATTTTATAGACGAGGCTTGCTCTATGCATAAGGAGCGAAGTACATGACAATCTCATCGACAAGCGGTACAAGCGGTACAAGTGGTACTAATTCGGCCTTTTCGAGCCTGAGTGTCTCCCCGAGTGGGAGCTCTGGCCCGGCGCTGAGCTTTAATGGTGTGATTTCTGGCACTAACACGCAGGCCATGATCCAAGCCCTAATGTACGCATACGAGCTGCCTCAGATCAATATCCAGAACCAAGCGAATCAAATCAATGCAAATCTCAACGACTACCAAACTTTATCTGGAGATCTAACCAGTCTCCAGACGGCCGCAGATGCGATATCGCAGCCTTATCTCTGGAATGCAACTACCGCTACATCCTCCAACACCGCGGTCGCAACCGCTACTACGGGCAATGGCGCCCAACAGGGGACGTTGGTATTCAACGTCAATCAGCTGGCTCAGGCCGAAGTTATGGCTTCGTCCTCTACGGTGAGTTCGACGTCTTCTGTCGTCGCAAACGGTCCGCTCTTGATGTCGGTCGGAGCTCAACAGTTTGGTGTGACATCGATATCGGGAAGTGGCCTTGCTACGGGTTCGCACACGGTAGACATTTCTAGCGGACTCAGCGGTGGTAGTGAATCCGGCACGGCAAATCTGAGCGGGACCACGAGTATAACTTCCGCCAATGACACCATTACCGCATACGTTAACGGAGCGCTGCAGACTTTGACCATTGCGGCTGGAACGTACACTCAGTCCCAACTAGCTGCGGCGATACAAGCAGCTTCGGTTTCAAGTGGGACACAGACCCTTCAGGCATCCTTCAATGACTCAGGACAGCTGCAGTTGAATACTTCGCTCCTCGGCACTGGGGCTTCTTTGCAGATAACGGGGGGTACCGCTCTTTCGACATTAGGCCTCTCGGCACAAAGTTCGGCTTCGGTGGGAACCGCTGGTTCGATAACCCTAGATGGTGGGACTGCGGTGGCTGTCAACAACGTCCAAGCCGGCTCTAGCGTCACCGTAGCTGGGCCGAGTTCCTCTTCTGTAACCCTCGGCATTGGTCAAACAGGCCTGAGCCAGGGTACATTCACGGCTAACGAGATCTCCACCGGAGGCGGGAGCCTATCGTCGGTGGTATCGGCCATCAATGGCGCTGGTGCTGGAGTGAGTGCTTCGGCGGTGCAAACTGGCACAGGTGCTTATCTCCTGCAGCTTTCTTCGCAGGCCACCGGGACCGCAGGAGCGATCCTATTGGATACGTCTAATCTCTCGTCATCTATCGGAACCATGAATACTATTACCTCCCCCCAGGACGCGCAGATTCAAGTAGGTGGCAGCGGGGGGTACCTGGTCAACTCGTCGAGCAATACCTTGACCAACGTCATGCCTGGTGTTACCATTAATCTCGTTTCAGCTCAGGCATCTGGGTCGTCACCGGTTACTATCACTGTCTCGCCCGATGGCCAGGCAATGGCTGGGCTGGTTCAGAGCATGGTCACGGCTGCGAACAAGGCCCTGTCCGACATTAACACCTACGCCGGATACAACGCAGCGACTAAGACCGCTGGCCCGTTGATGGGCGATCCTAACCTAAACGCCATCATGACTCAGATCGAGGGTGTCATAGCCGGAGTAGGATCCAGTTTTAGCTCAACAAATGCTTCGAGTGTCGGATTGGATCTTACAAGCTCCGGTCAAATAACATTCAACCAGTCAACTTTCTTGTCGGCATACCAGGCAAACCCGACGGCAGTCACCGACCTCTTTACCCAGGGGGGATCATTAACTGCCTCTTCTTCGACCTACAACGGAACTGCAACTCTGGTTTCTGCTGGGGATGGGACCCAACCCGGGAGCTATCCGATCGTTATTACCCATAGCGCAACCCAGGCGAACGACCTGGGCCTGGTTTCCTCCACCGGCACTATTACGAATGCAGAGACGATCACCGTGTCATCGGGATCTCTGAGCGCTTCTTACGCCGCATCCGCCGGCGAATCGTTCTCGAGTATCGCTGCGGGACTCAATACCGCCCTTTCGACCGCCGGGATCGGAGTTGGGGCTCAAGACCTGAGCGTGTCCGGTGGTAGTCAACTGTCATTGACTTCGGGGACTTATGGATCGAGTGCCAATTTTTCGGTGACAACTACTGCGGTTGGTTCGGGTCAAACTGGACTAGCTACCACGGCAAATACCGCCCAGAGCTTTACCGGTACCGACGTTGCTGGTACGATAAACGGCGTAGCGGCCACTGGTGCCGGGCAGACGTTGACTGCTCCCTATACTGATCCCACCTTGCAGGGCCTAGCCCTCAATATCACTGCAAGTGGCATTACTAGCTCGACGAGTATTGGCTCGTTTAGCTACCAGCCAGGGATTGCTGGAGGCATGGCATACCAGGCTAACGCGGCTGTCTCTCCAACAGCGGGAACCCTGACCGATACGATTTCGAACCTTAATTCGCAGATTACAAATTTACAGCAACAGTACAACAGCTACACGCCGATGCTCTTGAACGAGCAGAAGATGCTGCAGCAGGAGTTTTCGACCATGGAGACACAAATGAGTGGTCTTGTCAATCAGGGAAGCTGGCTAGCTAGCCAGATCAAGAATCTACCATAGGGAATCGACATGAACGGAACTAACCGCTTTTTAGAAGAACAGATTATGACGGCCTCTCCAGAAGCCCGGTTTTTGATGCTCTATGATCGCCTTCTGGTCGACTTGGATCGGGCTAGGGACGCCATCGTCAATAAACAAATTGAGGCAGCTCATAATGCGCTTATTCATGGACAAGAGATCGTCCAAGTTTTACGGAATAGCATGAGGACCGATATTTGGCCCGGTGGCGAAGACGTCAAGCAACTTTATGGGTACGCCTTTTTGGAACTCGTGAAGGCTAATACCACAAAATCACTTGAGCCGCTAGAAAGGGCTGAGATTGTTCTCCGTCCCCTGGGTGAAGCGTGGCACCAGGCGGCGGAGAAGGCAATGATGGCCCGGGGAGCATTCAGTGGCGTGGCGTGAGGTATTGGATGACTATGCACATCACCTCGACCTAGTAGAGCTGGCAATTGAAGGCAAAGGCAGGTGGCCAGGCGACTTTGTACCCACGGGATCACTAGTGGGGATGCCCAGAAATGCAAGACGTGAGGCGGATGACCTCGTGAGGAGGACTTCCGAGTTGGCATCGCGCCTTTCACACCGAATGGAAGAGTTTAGGAAGGTCCTCGATATTTCTGAGAAGCGGGATCCTTCTGGCCGTGTAGTGCTGGTGGATGTCAAGGCCTGATTTAGGATTAAGAAGCAGTGAACGTAAAGTAACCGGTGCTACCTGCCTTGAGGTTATCGGCTGGCATTCTAGGGTGGTGCGAATACCTCCGTGCGGTGGAATTAGTCTCACGATGCTGGCCCACCGGAGTCATTCGACCAGATGCTGACCGAGGTGGCTTCTTGAGTGCCTAACTGGTGTATGGGTGGAAGGGCCAAGGCTGCTTGGCTGATTGGAAAATGTGGATGGGTGCTGAGGTGATAACGGGGTTTTCACGGTTAAGCTACAGTGCCGCACGTTTGGTGCTCTGCTAAATGCAGTTTGATCTGGTAGTTTTTATACCCGACGAAGCCATGCCATCGAGCATAATGGCAATGGCGTACGCGGTAAATAACAACACATCTTCGATGGGAAGCATTGCGCTTGTGACCCTGGGCGAGAGGTCGGCCGCATTTGCCCAAGCGGTGGCAGATTCTGGGGTGTTTTCGAAAGTTAGCTGTGGGATTTTCCATAGGCTACCTGGGGAAGATCTCTCGAAGGCCTTCCTCAGGGCAATTCAACTCGGGGGGGCGGACAAAGTACTGGTTGCTAGCGTCGAAGACAAGACCTTGCCCGGGACCCTTTCCGATCTAGCTTTTTTGACGCAAGAAGAGATCGGGAGTGACGCCTTTACCATTCATCAAGCTGGGGCTGGGTCGAAGTGGGTAGCTTTACATGGAGACGTGATTTTCTACTTCTCTCGATCTAATTTAGATGTAACTCAGCTATCTCCGTGTTATAACCTAGCGGACCTCACCTGGTCGATAAAGGCGGCAACTCCAACGACAACATACGGAGCAACGAGGACACCAGCTGAGGGAGTAGCGCCATACCGAGATTTAGGAGCCCAGGCTATAGCTTTGAGTGTGGTTGTGCCCACCCTTGACGCAACGTCTACGCGGGTCACGAGGCTCCTCGAATCGCTACGA
>JAKBSX010000318.1 GCA_021844725.1 Actinomycetes bacterium
GTACTGGATAGTCGAAGGTGTCTCGTATGTGAACAACTGCGGTGAAGCACCCGTAGCGATTGTGGTGGTTGTGATTATCATAATCGTGGTCGGTGCGTATGCTGCATTGTCATTAGGTAAGACGTCAATTACGACGACTACTACTTCTTCAACTTCGACTTCTTCAACTACTTCCACAACATCTACAACGCAACCAACTTCGACAACACAACCCACTTCAACTACAACGACTACATCACCCACTTCAACCACTACAACTACAACCACTACGGGTGCTTCACCGCAGTTGTTCACATACGAGACACCTTCGACTATCCAGTACCTAGATCCGCAGGTTTCGTACTACTCGTACGACTACACAATACTTCAGAACGTGTATGAGACCTTGCTATGGTACAATGGATCAAGCTCAACTCAAATAATTCCATGGCTCGCTCAGAATTATACTGTGTCAGCGGATGGGAAGACGGTGTCTTTCACACTGAGGCAGGGTATCCAATTCCAGGATGGAGAACAGCTGAATTCGACAGCGGTTTACTTCTCGTTGAACAAACTGCTCATCGAGGATGGTAGTTCCCCAGTCAGTCACGGAACTGAAGCCTCGTGGATCATGCAACAAATTGCGAACACAAGCCTTAGTACAGTGTTATCCGGTCCTCAGACTTATTCTCAATCGTGGGCAGATCAAGTGCTGGCACAAAACTTCGTCCAAATAACTGGACAGTACACATTCCAATTGAACCTCCAGTCGCCTAATGCGGCGCTCCCGTATCTTCTTGCAGGTGAGTGGGCTGACATTGTCGCACCTGACTTTGTTATGCAACACGACCTATCAATGTGGACTCAAGCCAGCGCAGGTTACACACTCCCATACACCACCCTTAGCGGAAATGCAACGCAAATGATGAACCAGTACTTGCACGATGAAGTTACAACATGCAACGCGGGAATCACCCCGAAAGGATGTGGAACCACATATCTCGATGGCTCCTATCAGGGCTCTCAAGCAGGTACTGGACCGTACTATATCGTCAGCGTCGGCCAGTCCACGAATAACATTGTACTCCAAGCTACTCCGAACTATTGGGGTGGCGCATACCAATACTTGGGCGGGGCAAAGGTCGTAGCGCATATTCCAACGATAGACATAAAGTACGTTCCATCGGAAACAACAAGGGAAATCGATCTTACGAACGCAGCAAAATCAGGACAAGCAATGGCGGCGGACATTGCAGGAACAAACTTCTATGATGTCGCTGACCGAAACGCTTGGCTGAACAACAACACGCTTGTGTCGACGATTCCTGGAGTCTCACTTTATGGAACGTATCCAATATTCTCCACACTGTTTGACCCATTCGTCACAAATGTCACAAATCCACAAACTGGCACATTCTACAAGTTCCAACCATTCTCAGATGTGAGGATGAGACTTGCGTTTGCTGACGCAGTCAATATGACCGAGGTCAACATCGATGTCAACAACAAGCTTGGACAGGTTGCGATCAACGTGGTACCTCCAGGCCTGCCGCCAGCAGGATCATACAATGAGTCGCTCACTCCGAGATACAGCTTCAACCTTACGGCAGTTCAAGACATGCTGGTATCCGCAATGGAGACACCAATAACACACTTCACTTTCGCGAACGGCACAGCAGCACCATCCGGTGTGTTTGACAACACTTTTGGATGTTCGACGTTGAACGCGCAAGGACAATGTAGCAATCCGGTGCCACAGACAATCAACTTGGTCTATGCAACGGGTGACACTGTCGACCAGGCCATATTCACGGATATAGCTGCGGCAATAAACAACGTGTCCTCCACATACAACATGGGTCTTACAGTGACCCTCACACCAGTTCCATCGGGACAGATGATTACGGAAGCCTTCTCGAGCAACCTCTACATCTATGCGCTTGGTTGGTTCGCTGACTATCCGTGGGTCATTGACTTCTTGGGTCCAATGCTCGCTCCGGGCGGTGCCTACACCATTCCTGACGGCTGGAACACAACTCAAATGGCCAACTTGTGGAGCCAAGCCTTAGCTGCAAGTGCGTCGGACAACCTTACAGCCCTCGTCGCAGCAAGCAACGCGATGAACGCACTGTCCAACCAACAAGTGATGTATCTGTGGACATTGTACTCGGTGGACTATATGGCAATGACGTCCAACGTTCACGGATTCTCCTTCAACCCATCACTTTCGACGTCGGCGGGCGGAGTCGCAGGACCTGAACTATTCGCGCAGCTCTACTAGGGCTGCCGATTCCCTCCTTTTTCTTTTTTTGAGGAAAAAATGATTAACGAGTACAAGTGATTCCGATGAATAATCTTCGGAGTATGGTGAACGACAACTTGTACTTGGTGACCACAGAGGATGTAGAATGAAGCTATACGAGTATATTCTGCGAAGACTTTTCCTGATGATATTCGTCCTCTTTGCGATTAGCGTTATTGTATTTTATTTGACTAGGGGAGTTCTCCCACCTGCTTCCGCTCTTGCGCCCTACATCACACCTAGGATGAACGACATAACGAAGCTTGCCGAGGCTCGTGCGCTTGGAGTTGCCACAGCTTCCTGCCCGTCGTGGTCTGCCTTCACAACTGCGACACCTGGCTGTGTTGTTCCACTCTACATCCAATACTTCAGCTGGCTCCAGAATGTATTTGCTGGCAACTGGGGGTTCAGCCTTATTCCAGGGATTGGAACAGGAACAACTACTCTGAACTTATTCGAATCAAGATTCCCACTAACGGCACAACTTGCTATTGCCGGAGCCATCCTGACCATTATTGTGGCGATACCTTTGGGCATTGTGTCTGCCACACATAACAACAAGGCACCCGACCATGCGTCAAGAATTGTAGCGTTAACTGGTTACTCAATGCCAATATTTTGGCTCGCCTTCTTATTACAACTCGCCTTCGTGATTTACATCAGGGTTAAATCTGGGCAATTCTCACTTGGCTTGCTCCCGTCAAACGGTATTCTTGGGACTACGTGCGGTATTTGCGTTCCAAACCCTGGATCTATCACGACATACTCTGGAATGCCTGTACTCGACTCGATTCTCTCAGGAAATGCTTCGTATTTCTGGGATTCTTTTGTGGCACTCATTCTGCCGACGGTTACTCTCGCTTACGGTACTATGGGCGCCATGACCAGAGTCGTGCGCTCCAGCATGCTGGAATGCCTTAAACAAGACTACGTCTTGCTTGCACGTTCAAAGGGAATTGCCGAACGCTCTGTCGTCTACAGGCACGCCCTGAAAAATGCAATGCTGCCGGCAATCACGATCGCTGGACTGATCTTTGCCTACCTCTTAGGTGGTGTTGTAGTCGTCGAGTACATCTTTTCTTGGCCGGGTGTGGGCCAGGCTGCCTTGCAAGCTTCGTTGTATTTCGATGCCAATTTTCTAGAACTTTATGCGTTAGTGTTTGCCCTGGTCATAGTAGTGGCCAACTTGTGCGTTGACATTCTCTATGCCTTTCTTGATCCCAGGATTAGATATTGAGGTCGAAAAAATTGGAAAGCCCTGAGCAGAAAGAACTCCAAGAGCAAGAAACTGCTGCCATGAAAAAAGTCTCCGGAGGACGCGTTGCCGAGATAAAGTTCGCACTATATCTAGCAAGGAAGAATCCACTTGTCCTAATAGGAACATTGATCACTGTCGGATCGGTCGTGCTTGCAGCAATATCCGGCTATTTGGTAAAACCAAACCTCTGGAAATTCACAAAACCTTCAATCAAACTTTGTTGGAACAATCCGATAATTAACTGGAACATTGGGAACGTGTACACCTGTCCAGGTCCCAACGTCTTTACTCTTGGTACTGACAATTATGGCCGCGACCTTTTGAAAATGATAGTTCTAGCCCTCCCAACTGATCTCGAAATAGCATTCGCAGTAGTCATCTCGGCGTTTCTGATAGGTATTGTCGTAGGCTCAGTGGCAGCGTACGCGGGAGGTGTTTTCGATGAAGGGATACTCCGAATAACTGATGTATTCTTTGCAATTCCGCCGCTCGTTCTTGCCATAGTCATACTCTCAACGATGGGTAGGACGCTTGAGAATCTCACATTAGCTGTGTTGATAACTTGGTGGCCATTGTATGTCCGGCTAGTGAGATCTCAAATACTCGCTGAAAAAGAAAAGCCATACGCGGAGGCTCTGAGATCTGTAGGAGCGAGCAGAATCAGGATACTGTTCTTACACATCCTTCCCAATTCGATTTACCCTGTGCTCGTACAGTTCACCTTGGACATTGGAGGAGTAATACTAGTGTTTTCGAGTCTGATGTTCCTTGGATTCTCGCCAAATCCTCTTCTCCCGGAGCTTGGAAATCTTGTAAGCGAGGGGATAAACTATGTAGCGACCGCCCCATGGCTAATAATTTTCCCTGGTCTAGCAATACTGATCATTGCGTTGGGGTTCAACTTACTCGGTGATGGCATCAGGGATATACTAGATCCTCGCCTGAGACGTTAATTGATCGGTGGTCAAGCGGTTTATTGATGGATACTCAAGTTCAGATGAAAAAAGGGACGCCTGCACTCGAAGTAAAAGATCTGCGCGTCGTATTCAAGACATACGCGGGCGTAGTGAAAGCTCTTGATGGCATAGATCTGACGGTGTACAAAGGCGAGGTCCTGGGGTTAGTGGGAGAAAGCGGTTGCGGAAAGTCAGTCACCGCACTTGCAATTGCAGGATTACTACCGGAGAACGCCAAGATCTTGAGCGGTCAGGTTATGCTCAACGGACAAGACTTGCTCAAAAAGAGCAAGAAGGAAATTCGAGTAGCGAGACTAACTGATATTGCTCTGGTGTTTCAGGATCC
This sequence comes from Actinomycetes bacterium, assembly GCA_021844725.1. The sequence continues at coordinate 4,842 of JAKBSX010000318.1, forward strand.
TATGACGTACCTGAACCCCGTCATGTCTATAGGTTCTCAGATTACTGAGATTTTCACAGGAAATCT
>JAKBSX010000319.1 GCA_021844725.1 Actinomycetes bacterium
TATGACGGCACTATTGATATTGCAGACATCGACTTGGCAGCTCTATTTGGTGAGGAGGGGGTAGAGCTTTTCAATGAAGCAGTAAATAGTCTGCCTGATGGTTACATCGTCGTCAATACACCTGCTAGTGGATCTCGAATGTTCGATGAGATACCTGGGATTCTAAGGTCGGCAGCGTGGGAGACTCGTGCCACTTGGTGTCTGGCAATAAAGCCCGACCGATCATGTGACGGTGTGAATGAGGATGGGTTATTTGAGTCGTTAGAGCGTGGGATGCTGAGTGGCGTATCTAATGGTGGAGTAACCGTAGTGCGTCCTCTTTTCCAAGAAGCCTATCGAGGCCAGAAGTTTTGGTACGACAGCTACCAGGAGATGGCCAAGCATATAGGTTTGCGTGAAATGACGATGAAGAAACTTCCTAGCAAGATATTTGATGCTGTCTCTAGGGATCACCGCTCCATTCCGGAGCTGATAACTGACTTCAGTAATATTGATCCACTTACTGGAGCAAACATGGCACTTATCTGGCATGGCCTGAAGAAATCTTTGGCAGAGACTGTTTTAGTTGAAGAGCCTATTTTGGTGGGCGATGTTGTTTCTAAGACCAACAGCATCCGTATTTACGGTGAAGGCGGGATTGCTGAAGCAATGCGAGGTAATGGAATAGCCCCAGTTCAAGACTCTCAGGGTATTGATGCTATGGTAAAAGGTGGGGGGAAGAAGTAAATGGATGAGCTATTTGAAGTGCAAAGTCAGATTGAGCGTCTAAATGACCTTCCTGGAGTTTCGTCACTTGCTATGAATAGTGCGATAGTTCTTTTGCGGGGGTGGTATCAGAATTTCAAACCTACTCCCGAAGATTTGAAGACTTGGATTTACCTAATGCGAGATCTCGATCCAGAATTGTATATTCCAGCCGCTGAGGAGTGGGGGAGAACCCAGCCAGATTGGTCTCCTACTGCTCCGCAATTCCGACAGGTAGTGGAACGGCTTGATGCCGAGCGGCAACGGGTGCTTCGTAGGGCAGTAAATGTAGAACGCCTTGAAAGCTCAAAACTTGCTGATCGACGTATTCGCATAAGGACTCGCCACAGCTAGACCTATTTTGCACGGAAACACATTACAGCCGTCACTCTTTCTGGGTGGCGGTTCTGTTTTTTAATGGAACTCCATAACCACCATGTTTTGTGAAATAGTGGAGTCCCGTTATTTCTCTCAGATAGGTGAAAACCAGGGAATAACTGCAATCTCATATTCCTGGTAGTTGAGTGAAGTGCGGACATTTTCCGGTTGTGACCAACCCTGATGGAGCTTCCCGGGAGACTTCTGTTTCTCGTGCATACATATAGATAAACAAATAAACGATGAGCAGATTAGCTCAGAGGGATAGGAAACTCAAATGGATACCAATTGCCCGGTTTGTCACAGCGCTATTTTTGATGCTGGAGACAAGTACGTTTGTGAGAAGATGGATCAGTGCCCTGGCGAATTCAAGGTCTGGGGAAAGATCGCTGGATATGAACTAACGACAGAGGATTTGAACACTATTTGTGCTGGCAATGAAACCGTCGAGCACACTTTTACTTCCAAAGCGGGTAAACCATTTCATGCCAGCTTGGTTTGGGATGCCAAAGAGCACAAGGTTGCCTTCAAATTCCAAAACACCCGTGAAACACTCGAAGGTGTGGTGTGTCCTGACCATGGGGTCGAACTACGAGGATCCGAGAAACGATACTACTGTCCTACGAAAATCTCCGAAGGAGTTTGGTGTCCTGTAGGAGCATGGCGAACGATTGGTAGCCATGTGCTAACCAAAGAAGAGCTGGCTGATCTTTTAGATGGTGTGCCAGTTGGACCGTGGGAGATGCAGAAGAATGACGGCTCTGGCACCTATCAGGTTATGGCCGAGTACGACTTCGATGAGAACAAGGTAAACACCGATTTCTACGGAGCGGCTTCGAGGGCAAGCTAACAATATAACATCGCAGCTTTCAAACCTGGTAGGTGCCTAGTACGGTCGGTCACCGCCAGGTTTTGTTTGTGTCGTTCAGTGGTCTCGTAGGAGAGATGTCGTTGGGCTGAATAGTCGATTTACATGCGAACGTTCTTGAAAATAGCTAATAGTAGTATCCACTAACAACCCCAGGCAGACTATTTACTGCTTCATTGAAAAGCTCTACCCCCTCCTCACCAAATAGAGCTGCCAAGTCGATGTCTGCAATATCAATAGTGCCGTCATACTTTCGATGCAAACTTGGCGAGTGCTCGTCACCTTCGATCCCAGAAACACGAACCCCTGCTTCACGTAAAGCTTCGATCATAACAATGGCCATAGTGGACTTTCCTACTCCACCCTTTGCCCCAGTCGAAAAAATAACAGTCTTACCCACTTGTATACCTCCCTATTAAGCCGCCACCATGACCTCACAAATATGAGAATGGCGTCCTCTATATGTATGCACGGAAAACAGATCTCAATCACAAGCACGGTTTTCATCTGATTCTCTAACAACTTTTGAGCTCGTGCATACATATAGATATGACGAACCTCATCGAATTAATAAAGGCAACCGAAGCAATAAGTTCCGGCATTCAAATGACGAATGAAGAACTTGTCGCAGAGATTCAGCACCTTGCTGACTCATCTGAAGAAGCGGATCAAAAACTTCTCACCACTCTTCAAGCAAAGCTTTTCTCGCAAAATGGTGGCATGATTGTGCAGGTTGCCACCCGTTACAATCGACACAAGTATTTAAGCTCCGATGAAGCTGCCGAAGTCTCTATGGCAGTTTTTACCGCGTCAAGGAAATTTGACCTTTCTCGTGGCGTACCATTTTCCTCATGCCTACCCTGGTACATCAAGTCGGCATTACAAAGCGAACATGCTTTCGTAGCCAATCAATCGCAATCTAGCTATGCACGCAATACAGCAAAGGTGAACAACCCACAGAGTTATAGAGCAGAGCAAATAAGTAAGGCAGAGGCTGTGCTAAATCGGGTTACCACCCTCGATGTACGATTTGTCGAATCCCGCCTAACCGACAATGTATCAACTGAAGACCTGTTCATATCCCTTACCGAACAAATAAAAGACGAGGACAAAAGAGAAAGGATGCTGAAGCGATCCACCGAAGCTGTAGCGCTGTTGTCGTCCGAGCAGAAACAAATCCTGGCAACTCTGCTGACCCCTCTACGCACCGCTGACGACTTTGGACTGCGTACCACCTCAGCAATTGCCAAACAACTCCATGTGTCAGAAAAATACGTTGAAGATCAAAAGCAACTGATGTTCAATGCCATTTATGAGCACATCATGGAAACTGAGCCCGATCTTCGACCCCCTGACTGGATTCCCAACCAACAAGGGGTACAGCTCCCAGGTATGGAAGGTTTCCTATTAGGGCTGTTTGGAACTCCGACAGTAGGGGAAATTGAAAATTACAGACAAGTAGTGAAGAAAAGGTTTAGTCGAAGATAAAACTAACGGCGGAAGTGCTCACCTGAGTAGTTGAGTAATATTTCATTACCACAAGAATCGCTTACAGTGGATCCCGTCAGACCTATGGCCCCAGGAGTCGGCCCATAATATCGCTAGCTGCACGATCATTTGCCTCTAACACATGGCTGTACACCCTCAATGTAATCGAAGGATCAGAGTGCCCTAGTCGGCTGGAGACGGTCCGAATGTCCATCCCAGCCGCAATCAGTTGCGTGGCCGTAAAATGCCTCAAGCTGTGGAAGTGAATTCCACTCATTCCGAGCTTCTTGGAAATCTTACCAAATGCGGAACTGATGCTGTCAGGATGCAACGGTTTGGAGCCATCCACCTCGCCAAAGAAGAGCCATGGATTTTCAACTGGAGCTAGTTCGAGCTTGCCACACACTTCAGTCAAAAAGCCCCGCTGTCGCTCAATTACAGCCACACCAAAGTCATCTAGTGCGATACGTCGAACTTGACGAGTCTTAGTTGGTCCGAATTTCACTCCACTAGAACTCGTGTAGCTGAGTGAACCACGTATAGAAATAAATCTTTTATCAAGGTCGATATCTGACCAGTGCAATCCCAGCAACTCACCGCGCCTCGCTCCAGTCACGGCAGCCAGACCTATAAGAGAGGCAAATTGTGGATTAGTACGCTCAGCCTCTTCAATCAGCGCCCTTAGCTGTTCTATTGAAGGGGAAACTATTTCTGTTCTATCGACTCTCGGCGAGGTAGCAAGAACAGCTACATTACGCCCCACCCAACCCCATCTTTGAGCCTGATCCAACGCTTTGCGAATAATTGCATGCGTCTGCCTAACCGTAGCCGGAGCACTTTCTCTCAGAAGTCTTGCATAGAGATCATCTAAATGCTTTGCCGTTAACTCAGAAATGGGAACGCTGCCAATGGCGGGCAATAGATGTTTCCGGATCCGCCATTCGTATCCATAAATCGTAGTATGAGCCCGTCCAAGACTACGGAGGTGTTTGATCCACTCCACAAGTAGATCCTCGACAGTAATAATCGAAGCATGCTGTCGGTCAGTTTCAGCATCGACAAGCATTTGATTCAGGATCTTGTCGGCTTGCTTTTTACTCCCACGGAATACTTTCGAGCTGTATCTCTCTTTTCCAGTAGCGGGATCCTTGCCCAAATATACGCGCAGTCTCCATGCGTCCGCTTGACCAAGGTGTGGAGTAATGCTTCCTCTCATGGACGTACACATTAGCACATCCAAAATAGCATGTCATGTCACATCCATGTCATGCTATGTCATCTTCCATGTCACCATGGCCTCTGACCTGGTGGGCCCGGTGGGACTCGAACCCACGACCAAGGGATTATGAGTCCCCTGCTCTAACCAACTGAGCTACAGGCCCACTGAACCTTGCCTGACGGCAGCATAGATAAAGCTAA
>JAKBSX010000320.1 GCA_021844725.1 Actinomycetes bacterium
TTAAGATAAGGTCCGATGGAATGCAGAACATCTTGGAGATATCGTCTAAGGCTGAAGATGCGAGAGGGTGACTATGCAAGGATTCAAGACATGAAAACTTTCATCTTGGGTGTTGGCATCTTAACGAAAACTATTCCTGCCATTTGGCAGTCATTTTTAGTTCGGGGAAGCTTCTAAAGGATGATCATGTGTCTGACTCTTAATATTAGTACTATTATTATCCATCTTCTTCCTTTCCCTCAATACGTTATCGCATCTCCTGGCAAGGCTGAGTAACTCCTCATAAGTTGCTTCCAAGAAATCAATTTCAACATAGCCAACACTATCTCTTTTGTTCAAGTATCGCAATCCGGCATCTAGAAGATCGCTGATGATCTGACTCCTACTCAGATTCAATCGCCGCGCTTCATCATCAAGCCACTCAGCCCTTTTACTGTCCAAGCTCAAGGAAAAAGATGATTTCATGCTAGAAACCTTCCAATGTAATTTTTCGCCTTATCCAGTGTGCTCATTCCGGAGGAACTTTGAGACATCTTGACCGCTTGAAAGACTCTGGCGCGAAACTCGAAAGTCTTAGAGCAACCTTGGATAAATTGAAGAGACTGCACGAAGAGAGCTCTACGCTTGATTCAATTAATATTGTGACTTCAGCTGGTGGCTTCCTAGTATTCACTGAGCTGTATTTTAGAGAGTATCGAAAGACAGGAAGCAAATCTTCTCCGGCTTCGTGACAACAAATAATATCATGTATGCTGTCTTTCATTTTGGTCCTGACCTCGCTCAGTGGTTTGAGTCTGTACGGAAGTAACAGGGGAGGGTGAAGTTGGATTGCTCCCACTGTATTTTTCGCTCGAATTTTCCTCTAATAGTTCAGTAATTCGCTGCAGAATTTTCTTAGCTTCTTCTGCCTTTGCAAGTATTGGATCTTGTTCAATCAAAATCTTCGATGAACGCGTCATGATACTAACTACTCACCTTTTGATGAAGAAGACCAGGAAAGCCAGTTCTTGCATCGAGGACAAAGCTTCTGTCTTGGAACTTTAGGTATCAATTCGTAGTCACATTTGGGGCACTTTAATCTGGTAACTAAAAGAGAACTCTCGATGATCTTGGTTTTCAAGTAATTCTTTGAAGTATAATCAAACTTTAATTTTAACACCGATCCTCATGGTTGACAAAGATCTCGATCCAAGCATGACCAGGTTTAACATTCCTGACGCGCAAGTAGACGAATATGGAATCGAGATTTTGAACCTCCTCCAGCGTTTAGGAACCCCAACTCGAAGGCGAACGATATTTACGAATTCGAAAATTCTGAAAGATAGATATGACCTAGCATCTCGAAATCTCATAGTGCTGGAAAATCTGGGCTTTGTGGAAAGGATAACTCGAGATTCAAATAAGCAAGTAGGAGAAGTGGACCAGCTCTTCCAGCTCACTGACGTGGGAAGGCTCTATCTTTCAAGATTCAAGAGGGAATGGCATGCGAAAATAGAGCTAGTCGAAGTCAATTCCCACCTGGATTATTCCGACAACATCATAGGTACATTAGCCTACGGAAGCTACTCTTCGCAGCACCCGTCTTCGCAAGTAATTGTCTCAGTTGACAGTGTTGGAACAGTGCTACGAGAGAACGTCCTCGAACAAAATGGAAAGAAATACAGGATAGTCGTCGGGAGTATCTTGGGAGAGGCCCTTGTATCTACTGAGAGACGATCTTAGCTTTTGCTAATTCCTCTTCCCTTGTCTTTTGAAGGTCATTTACTACCTTCGTTATATTGAGGACCATGTCACTGAGTTGACTGATCTTGTCGTCCCGCTTCATAGCAGCCTGCAAACTGAGCGCCATGCCACACTTGTTGCAGATCTCCGCATCCGCCTCGCATAGTGTGCTGCACCGAACGCACTTTCGAGGGATCCTTCGCTCGAGTTCGCTTTCCTCTTCTTTCTTCTTTAGACCATAAGATTTGAGCAGAGCATCGTCTACATCCCTTCCAGAGAGATGGATATACATGCGAGGCATCCTACTACCCTGGCGCCAACCCGCAAACTCGCACAGTTGAGCCTCAGTCATGAACTTTGCAAGATGAGTTAATCGAGTGTGTCGGAAGATGTAGGCGGAAAGTCTCTTTTCGATATGAGCAGATTTTGTAAGGCGCATGATCACTTTTCGGTAGCCTGTCCACTTCAAGGCCCTAAACTTTGTGTTGCTACTGATGTCGACCCAGAGTGGAGCGTCTCTATCCTTCAGAGGGTGATTTTCGATCCAGTTTGCAAGCAGCGGCGCAGCTTCTACAACCCTGATTCGACGAGCTCCCGTCTTTCCCTTCCTCACGTAGAGGATTGCGCCGTAGTCATCAAATGCAATATCGCTCTTTCTTAGACCTAGGAATTCATGAGGACGACACGCGCTTTCATAGGCTGTCTTTGACAGGGCCTTGTCTCTAAGGTTAGTGCAGCAACCAAAGAGTGCAGAGAGTTCCTTTTCGTACAGTATATCCTCTGGACCGACTGTTTCTTCAGCACCGCCAGTCTTGATGTCTTTCACAAACTCCTGGTTTCGTAGCCAGCGATAGAACCTCTTCGTAAGCATTCGATAATCGGATTTGGTCCAGTCCTTGAAATCCTCCTTAAAGTTAATTGCGATTACAATGTTCTTCAAATCGAGCTTTGTAGTTTCTTCAAATGGCTTCTTCAGCCACCAGTTCGAAACATGTGTCAAGATGGTTCGGTGCTTCTTCTGTCGCTTCAAAGAAATCGGCGGAAGCTCCTCGATGAAGACTTCAATCTTCTTGGCATTTGCTACTTCGAATGGTTCCAGGACTGAAATGACCGCAGTTTGCTGGCTTGTGCTCAATGTGCAGTGCTTGGAATCTGACCTACGTACAGGAATATAACCCGGAGTATAAGCGCCCAGGCCGGGATTCGAACCCGGGTCGCGAGAGTGACATTCGAGGTGAGATACCATCTCACTGTCTCACATACTAACCGAGTTGTACGATCGGAAGTATCTCTATACTACCTGGGCTAAGCGCTCGATAACCGTTTGATACACTGCATGTCGGGAAGTGGTTTTAATGCTTTTTACCTGTTTCAAAGGAACCTATCTTCAATTCCAAAAATTGAGCTTTCAGATATAATTGATTCGTTTTGGAATCTTCTGTTGAAGGGTACACAATTATCTTCTCAATGGAGCGCTTCAACGTCACAAGACAATGGCGACTCGGGCTTACCGCCTTCATAAGAGAGTGGCGATTGCTTAATATTGTCGGATCGGCGAGTTCAGTTTCGACGACGGTCTTGGGCCTCTAGCTCAGCCAGGTAGAGCACTGGTGTTTATTGCGACCTCAAGTTGCATGAACTGGTGAGACTTTTAATCCAGGGGTCTGGGGTCCGAATCCCCAGAGGCCCGCTCTTTTAAAGGGTCTTTTTATTTAAGGCAGAATCAATATTACGGTGAAGTAAAATGTCTTATGAGACTGACCCCTTGGTGGAGTTCTTCGAAGCGATTCGCAATCCCGTAACCAAAAAGAAATACGAAGGTCGCTTGAAGATGTTCTTCGACTTCCTGAAGATTGAAGGCGACTTGGCGAAACAAGCACGTGCTTTCAGACTTCAGGCTGACAACGATCCGAAGTGGGCAACCTATCAGATTAACGAATGGATTCGACACCACAAACAACGTGCGGAAGCAGGTGCGATCTCTGAGAAGACCATTCCAGGTTACTACAAACCGATTCGGTTGTTCTGCGAACAGAACGACATCATCTTGAACTGGAAGAAGATTGCTCGCAGACTACCCTCTTCGAAGGGTGCTGCAAATGACAGAGCACCTACGCGAGAAGAAATCAAAGCGATACTGAACTACCCAGACCGTCGAATCAAACCTATTGTGTTGATGATGGTGTCGGGTGGATTCAGACTTGGAGCATGGGACTACATGCGGTGGGGTGACATTGAACCAATCAAAGAAAAGAACGCCATTGTCGCTGCGAAGGTTGTCGAGTCGATAGTCTGAGAGGTACTGTATTTGGCCACCAATATTGAATTGCTGGTCGCTGTCATCATTATGTTCGAGTTGCCTGTTTCGTAGTAACCGTTACTTGTGGACATGGAAACTGTGAACGACAACAGAACGACGAGTAATGCCACCACAGCCAAGCTCGCGTAGCTTGTCTTTTGCATTGAGATTCACTCACCTTCCTAACTTTGTACCACTGTCAACTGGACGTGGGCCATGTCTCCCCATTCGTCCCCAGCAACTAGCGTATACGGGCCTACTGGTAAATGCGAGAATTGAGATGCAGATGTCATGTTGCTGCCTGGTACCAGTTGAACACCATTGTAGTAATCCCGCAATGTTATCGTCGTGGTCATAGTGAATTTGACACCATTGGGGGCCGAGTTTCCAGTAGCTGTAGCAATGCTACTTTTCGGCTCGAAAACGAAATGGGAATAGTCTCTTGAAGGGCAGAAGAAAGTTATTCCCGGAGGGAGTAAAGGAACGTTCTGCGCTGAGGAGATATTCGTGGCACTGTAGACTCCCTTGAAGACTGCCACTGAAAGAGGAGAGCTGTCGACGCTTGGACAAGCGCTGTTTGCTAGTGCGCCCAGAGCCCAATTGTTCTGCCTTGGTAGATTGTTTGTCACACCAAGTGTATTGGTATCACTTATAGTGATGGTAAAAGCACCATTGCTTGTTGCTGTAGTCGAATTTACGCTCAAATTCAGCTGCAGTCCGTTCGCTCCGACACTTGACGCAGTAGAGAACAACGATAGGGGCCGATCCGAAAGGAAACTTGTGGCGATGCCCACTGATAGGATTAGGGCAATCAATAGCGTTATGAAAAAGGCCTTTCGCACGTTTCCATTTTTCTGAGTTCTTATTGG
>JAKBSX010000321.1 GCA_021844725.1 Actinomycetes bacterium
TCTTGATCGAGGGTGGTAGGATTTGGGAGACCCTTGTTGTCACTTGGCGCCAAAAGAACGCTTGACAGGCAGTACATCCAGACTGGCCTTGATGAACGCCTCGACTGGGTGGGTTCCTTGTGCGACATTGCAAATCAGAGACATAGCTAGTTGGCTTCCTGCTCTGTTCTCGAGTACTGGAACGCCCGACTTTCCGAGGATTTCATTGATTTCTTCCTGCTTCCTTGGAGGTCGTGTGACGCGGTAGTTGATGTCCTCCTGCTGTAGAATCCAGTTTAGCGCGTAGAGAATGTACTCGGGATCGTAACCAGGTAATCTCCCAATTCCAGCTCTGAGCCCTTGGAGAACTGTGGCTACAGCGCTTCCTTTCCAAACTTCTACAATTGCATCAAAGAGCTTCATCGCGTCTGGTTCATTCGCGTTTAGTTTTCCGTAGAAATCAATGACAAAGTGAGCGTGCTTCGGGGTGACATACCGGACCGTGGGGGATGTCTGGTACACAGTCCTGACTCTGAAATCGCCTGGTCCCTTGCCATTTGTGGTCTTCAGAAGGAACCAGCCGTTCGAAAGAGAGATGATCTCCTTGATGACCTTCTTCCCACGACCCCGCCCGATTTCATCACCAATCTTGAACAAGAATTACCCCGTGACAACTGTGGTTTAGGCTCGGTTTTTATCGCTATTGCAGGAGCTGCCTTACGCAGTTTCACCCTCTCCGCGAGAACAAAGCGGGACTCCAGTCGTTTATTGAAAGCTTAAGTTTCGCAACGAACCCAATCATCAAGAGATAGTTTCAGATGGAGATGAGTCTTGTAAGATATGAGAAGCTCAAGCCATTGCTGAAATGGGCAGGAGGGAAACGTTGGCTCGTTCCCTATCTCAGGCCGATCTGGGAGCGCTCCGCTAGTACAAGGCTCGTGGAGCCGCTATGCGGTGGCCTGGCAGTCACCTTTGGGCTGCAGCCGAAGAGAGCACTGCTGAATGACATTAACCCCCACCTCATGAATTTCTATCAGCAGGTCAAGAGGGGATTGGAAGTCGATCTTAGAATGGAAAACAGCAAGAAGCTGTACTATCAACACAGGGATCGATTCAACCAACTGATCAAGGAGAAGAGGTGGAACACAGTCGAAGCGGCTCAGCTCTTCTACTATCTCAATCACACGGGCTACAACGGGCTCTGCAGGTTCAACTCCTCAGGCTTGTTCAACGTTCCATTCGGGAAGTATCACGAAATCAACTACGAGCACGATTTTGACGCCTACGCAGATGCGCTAAGCGATTGGGAGTTCACGTGCAACGACTTCGCGAAGGTCAGGATAGAAGCCAACGACTTTGTTTACGTCGACCCCCCTTACGACGTAGAATTCAGGCAGTACTCCGCGGGAGGTTTCTCTTGGCAGGATCAGGAGAGGGTGGCGAAGTGGTCGGCAGGTTTGAACGTACCTGTTGTTATCTCAAATCAGGCCACCGCGAGGATAGTGGAACTCTACAAGAACCTAGGCTTCTTGCTGCAGACCGTCGATGTTCCAAGATTCATCAACTGCATTGGGAACAAGAGAGGGGCAGTCAAAGAGGTCATTGGAACCAAAGGCGTCTGATGTTTGTCTCCCAGAGATACAAGGACGGGGGATGTCATGGAGCAGATGATCATCCCAGCCCTCCGAAAAGGAGGTTACTCCTTCTCCAAACAGGTAGATATCGGCAAACGTCCAGGGGGCGGGAGACACAAAGTTGACTATGTAGTCTCAAAGCAGGATGGGAATCCCATTCTGCTTTCGGTCAAAGGGCAGAGCACCGGCGGGACCGCGGAACAAAAAGCGGCGTTTGAAGTAATCTCTTTGATCAAGGCGTTGAAGAACAACAATGGAAAGATCGCAAAAGCGTACGTCGTACTAGGAGGCGAGGGATGGAAGCTCCGGGATTTCTATGTACACGGAGGTCTCGATGAATACCTACGAGACGGGGAACTCGTCAAGATCATGACCCTGGAATCCTTTGTGGCAGTTGCCCAAAAGGGCAATTTGTAGGTCCCAGAGGTTAGGCACGAGATTTACAAGAGCACAAAGACCAGTCAAATGCGGTGGCCGTGTCGAGGTTAAGGCCCCCACCTTCTTGGTAGCCAGGTTCGGTTTTATAGTCACGTCTAGTCATAGACCGCGGTAAGCTTGTCAGAGATCTCCAAGATATTCTCAGCTTATCAGAAGGCCCTTCAGAACTCTCAGAAGCGCTATGAAGACCTCTACTCCGAGAGGTCAGCAAACGCAGCCAAATTCTACGCCTCTTTCCTCAAGGACCTAATTAGAAAGCATCCGAGTGACAAGGCCTCAGCTGCTCAGCTCGCAAGCAAGATAATCGGCAAAGACAAGATACGATTTGTCGCAGTCGACGGCCACCCATACAAGGACCAGCTAAGCGATTTCGCCATTTTCTTCGCTGTCGCATATGGCATTCCAGGAGAGATTAGCCTGGGGTCTGAACCCAAGGTCACGTATGGAAAAGAAAGCTTGTCGCGTGACATAAGTGTGGTCGCCTACGTTCCGATCCCATTTGCCGAGCTAGACGATATCGTGCCTCTGAAATCTTCAGATGTCTCACCCGAAGAACAAGCCAGCGCGTCGTTGAATTCACCAGCCACGTTCGCCACGACGGATGACGAACGCCTGAATCTTGCCAACCTTCATGTCAAGCTAATGGGCCTTGCAGAGGTTTTCCTATTATACAAGGAAGCGCGTGCGGATGATCATCCTGACCTGCTTCTCTGGGATCAGTCGATCAGTCTTCAATATCAGTGGGTAACCCATCGCGCGGAGCAAGTTCCGATCATTCAAAGGAATTTTCAGCCAGGCGGGGCTGGGTCTCGAGCTCTGACCGAGGCCGACGCTTACGTTGCCCTTTCACATCCCTACAATTCGGCTCTTGATGTGCCAGCTGCTCAGGAGAATGGACTGTTCTTTACTACTCAACGCAGATTCATTTACAAACTCTCGAACACTGCCAATCATCGACTTTCTCTCAAAGAATTGGCCACCGATGGAGGTGTTTCAGAGAAAGAAGCACTTCGGGTGGTGGACGAGTTCTTGGTTAGGAAAGGGATTGCAACACGCGACTCCAGCACAAATATGGTTCTGCTCACCAAGAGTGCAACCGACTCCTGGGAATTTGTTGTTTCTGTCTTTGAAGGCTTCTGTCATCGGCTTTTCGACCTGAAGGACGAGACTGCTCTTCTCTACCAAGTCGAAGTGAATGAGGGCGGACTGAATTACACTCGACAGAAATGGGTCTCGCCTGACGACATTGACTTCTTCATTGGAGTGGGCCTTAGAGTCATAATGGAATTGAGCTGGCAGAAGGGAATCATGTTCGTTGGTGTCGTGAAGGATTCACAACAGCGATACTTCACTCGAAACTACTTGGGCGTAATGGGGCATATAGGCAAGTACTCTTACACACCAATCCTTCTTCCCTGGACAGACCGGGTGACCCTGGAGCCATTGCCTGGTGTCGACCTGAATCTTGCAGCACCGTGGAGCACTGTTGATTACGACTCGACATTTGTGACTGTCCATTTGTATTCTGAGACGGGGAAGCCGCTTCAGATCAATGGAGGGCCGGGGAACTTGGTTGCGCCGGAAAGAACCATTGCGAGGTGTCTGGCGCAGTTCTATCTGAGCAGAGACCGCATTTCGCTCCTCTACAGTCATTTGCTCTTCATCGATCGACTGCTTCTGCCCGACATCGATGAGCCGCTTTCCAAGAATTGCGACATTGATGCTCCTAACTCATTTGGTAAGATCCATCCATTTGCTGATTTCTTTGCGAAAGATGTGAACAAAGGTCAAAGCCTTACGATGAGTTTGCTTTACCTCTTGAGTCAGAACAAGTACCCTGAGGTCATAGGCTATCCAGAACCTCTTCACATGGCCGACTGGGCTTCCAAAACCTTCAGCCAAAAATGGGCGCAGAGAATGATCAAGAGCAGTGGCATCCTGCTTAAATCAGGTCCTTTAGCACGAACGTTCCGTGAAGTGAGGGATTCGAGTGGCAGATAACCACTTCAGAGGTGAGCCTGGTCGGCTCATGAAGGTCGACTTGGATAACATGTCAGGTTATCGCTACGAGATCTGGTTCCCCTACACCCAGGACCTGATAGGGACTGTGAGGCCTGGGGACTTGGTGGCGATCCCGAATTTCGGTACTAGAGAAGGAGACAATCGACAGACAGTGTTGGAGATAATCCAGGTTTTGCCCAAGCATTTCGCACTAGGGTCGGACCTTGAAGGCGTTTATCCAGGTTTCATGGATCAGGCCGCTGAATCTGCATCTCAAGACTGGACCAATCAAGTGGACAAGGCAACAGAGCAAACAACAAAGATTCGCTGCGTAGCGATCCCTACCGACATCGAGGTAGGCTTCAGCAAGAGCGATAGCTCGGGAGCAGAAGCCGTGGCGATCCATTCCGAGGCTCAGATGCCCATGCCTGGTAAAGAGGCGCACATGCTTTCGTCAGCATTGATCCAACAGATCTACAATCAGAACTTAGGGGGAAGCAGCACAATTGAACTCGGAACGTTGACACGAGATAAGACAGTGCCAATCAATGCTCGGGTCGAGGATCTGATCAAGACACACGTCGGGATTTTCGGGTATACGGGAACTGGCAAGAGCAACCTCTTGAGTTCATTCGTAAGCTCGCTCTTGGGTCAGAACCAAGAAAGAGTCAAAGTCGTTATTTTTGATTTGATGGGAGAATACACGGGTCTACTCCTTGACAGACTTCTCGATAAGTCTGAGAATCAATTCGCCCAGTTAGTGGCCATTGGCGAAGAGAGTATGCCAGGACCAGTGGTACAATATCTAAGAGGCGATG
>JAKBSX010000322.1 GCA_021844725.1 Actinomycetes bacterium
CGAAATGCTCCAGAACATCCTGTTGGATGGCCTTGGGATCTGTCTTTTGGCGCTTGCCCAATTCAAAGCGCACCTCAAGATCATTGAGCAGGGTCTTCACCTGCTCGTCGGTCCACTTGTACTCTCAATGGCAGTCGAAGGACCTTTCACTGGCCGTTAGAGTTCCCTGAGGTCTTCGATGATCATGGATTCGATGCATTTGTTGGGAATCCCCCGTTTATAACAGGGAAGCGGATCTCGTCTCTCCTGAGCCCGCAATATCAAGAGTATCTAAAGTCGTCTTTCCGCGACAGCAAAGGCGCTGCGGATATCTGCTGCTTCTTTATTCGACGTGGATTTGCGTTGGCAGATATCGGATCGGGACAAGTTGGGATGATCGCAACAAAATCAATCGCAGAAGGAGACTCACGACTTGTTGGCTTAGTTCCTATTATCGAAGAGAAAGGAACTATTCGGTGGGCCCATCATGAAATCAAATGGCCGGGGAAAGCAGGTGTCACGGTTAGCCTCATTGTAATATCGAGGAGCAATTGGGTTGGATTGCCCATTCTCAATAATAGCGCAGTCGCCACAATCAGCAGTAGGCTCACCGAAGAGGAAAGTGCCGCCTTCCCGCTAGATACAAATGCTGGCAATTGTTCGGATGGCATTAAGATTCAAGGTGATGGTTTCATAATTTCTGACAGCGAACGAGACTCCCTACTATCAAGGGATGCAGCTTCCGCAGAGGTCATATCTCCTTACATAACTGGGATGGACATGACGCAAGGTGTAGGTTGCAAACCGAGCGCCTGGATCATCAATTTCCGCAAATTAAGCGAACAAGAAGCATCCTCTTATCAAGGTCCATTCGAGCTGTTGGTGGAGCGCGTGAAACCCTACAGGGATTCGCTTAGAGGTCAAATACATGAGCGCGACTTCTGGAAGTTTTGGGATAAACGGGAGCAATTCTTTGAGCGCATGTCTACTTCATCTCGAATTCTAGCCTGTCCTTCAACGGCAAAATTTCTCATCCTTGTTTTTATTGATCGTGACTGGGTTGCATCGCACAGCGTAAAGCTGTTCGCTTATGACGATGATTGGTCCTATTCAGTTATGCAATCGACAATTCACGAAGTCTGGGCACGGGAGCAAAGTGGAAAGCTAGAGCAGCGCCTTGCGTACAATCTCAGTAAGTCGTTCTCCACATTTCCATGGCCAACAGGGCGTCGCGACGGACTCAGCGGTAACGCTTATCTTTCTGCACGTGCATCAATGTCGGCTCTGAGGTCGTTATGCTTCACAGACGTGTACAACCTCTTTCACGATCCGAGAGAAAGTAGTGAGGATATTCAGAAGCTGCGGCAACTTCATGTTCAAATTGACAAGGATGTAGCCTCTGCGTACTTCTGGGAGGATCTCAACCTCGAGCATGACTTCCACGATACCCGGCAAGGTATTCGCTATACCGTCTCCCGAGCCGCCCATCGCGAAATTCTCGATCGCCTGCTTCTCTTAAATCACGCCCGCCACTCCGAAGAGGCAGAAGAAGAGAAGCGTCTTGCTGAACTGCCAAAGACTAGAACGGGAAGGCGAAACAAGGCGAGCCTCCTCACAAATGAGCCGGTCCTAGAATTCGAAACGGAGTGAACATGCCAGGTTCGATCGACACGCAGACAACAGTTCAGAAGCTGATCACACCGCACGACCAATTCATTCGCGCCGTCTTCAATGCCCAACGTTCGTACTATATCGATATTTATCAGCGAGAGTACAAGTGGACCGACGAGCAGGTGAAGACCCTGCTCAATGATCTTGAGGTGCGCTTTGAATTGGGCAAGCGCCAAAAGACAGATCCCAAGGCCATCCAACAGGATGTTCTGGAGCATTTCGATCCGTATTTTCTCAACACGTACTTGACGCACACATCGCCCACGTCGACCAGTATCGTTGATGGACAGCAGCGACTCACGACACTGCTGCTGATGCTGATTAAGCTTTATCAAATTCTGCTGAAACTTGAAGAGACGCCCGAACTACATGGCAAAACATTTAAGTCCAGCACGCTCCAGCCCCTAATTTTTGAAGAAGATGATTTTGGAAGCGCAACCCGCTTCAAGATTTTCAACAAGAATCGAGAAGGACAACTTCGCGCCCTCGTTGACGAGACCCCTTTTGCGCCTGTGGACGAAACGCAAAAACGCCTGACCGAGAATTTCAAGATTATCAGCGGCTATTTCGACGGGTTCTTCAAATCCTCAGACGCGACTGGCATCGATCTTCCGAAACTCACCTACTACATCAGCTACCTTCTGGATCGCGTGTCTATCGTCGAAATCCGAATTGAACGCCAAGACAATGTTGCGATGATCTTCGAGGTGGTGAACGACCGTGGGCTAGGACTGAAACCGTACGAAATCTTGAAGGGAAAGCTCATTGGGAACTTGCCCACCAAGGCCAAGGAAGAAGCCAACCAGATTTGGGTCGATCTGCAAGATCTTTACTACCGAACCGCACTGAAGAATTCGACTGACGCGACTATCAGTCTGGATGACTTCTTCAGGACATACTTTCGGGCGAAGTTTGCCAACGGAGAAGATGCATACAAGTCCTTTGAGTCCGACTATCATTACGAGATTTACCGAAGGCCTGAACTCCGGGCGCATTTCGGCGATTTCCGCGACACGGACCTTCTGTTCGGACGGATAAAGAGCGACATTCAATATTTTGCAAAGCTTTACCAGGAACTCAGGGCAGACTACACGAGCGAACGGGAGCATCTGCTCTACAACAAGCTTCTCGAGCAAAACCAACAATATTTGCTCATCATGTCGGCCGTTGTCCAGGACGATCCTCAGCGCGAAGAAAAGATTCGGACAGTTTCAGCCAAGTTCGACCAGTTTCACGCGATTCTGAGGCTATTGGGGGCATACGACAGCAACGAGTTTCAGAGAACGATATACGACCTGAACTCCGAACTTCGAGACAAGAGTGTGGTTGAGTGTTGCACAGTGTTCGACCAGCACATTATTGCAACCCTCAAAGACGAAGAGCTCTTGGAGAAAGGTTATTCAGGCAACGTATCCGACATTTTCACTTTTGAGCGCTTTAAAAACGCTAGGAACAGTCAAGTCAATTTCAGCAAGTATGCGCTCATGCGCATCGACCGGTACTTCAGCAAGCTCTTAGACAAGCCATCCTACTGCAGCGCCGAGCCCGCGGAAATTGAAGAGCGTTTCAACAAGAACAACAGGAAGCGCTATGGCATGCACCTGGAACACATGTATGCACACAATGAGGTCAATCACGCACTGTTCACTGATCCGGCTAATGGGCTATTCGATTCCGCGTCCTTCGACCAAACCAGGAACCAAATGGGAATGGTTTTGCTTCTCAAGGATGCACAGAATCTCAGCAGCGGCGCAGATCTCTACATCGACAAGTTGGAAGACTATGGGTGCAGCAACATAATCTGGAATGAGATCCTGGCAGGAAAACTCCCGAACGTAGACGCCCAGAGTCTACCTGCTGTGTTTCAGAATGCCTTCATCGAGGCCGATGATAGCGGCGCATTCCCGAAAGACAAGGTGGAAACGCGGCAGCGAATGTTCTTCGAGGCGGTTAAAACCATATGGGCTCAAGTGTGACCACAGCTGGAACTTCTCTACCGACCATTACCCCTGCGGCCATTCGTGACGAATTGACCGAGATGGTGGTCCGCGACCTTCTTGGCCCTGCGGGCGGGCCAGAGGAAGAACTCAACCAATATGAAGACCATGTCTACGGTCGCTACCTTGTCGGTATGCTGGCGCCGAAGAGCAGCGAAATACCGGGTGGCGAACTGGACGAATTGTCCACCGCTGGCGGTGATGAAGGCGAGGAGGGCGCTCCGGAAACTGGGGTTCCTCCTGTTGGGACGTACTTCCCTTCGTCGATGGGCATGAGTTTTGTCGTAGCGGCCGAAATCAACAAGATCGTCGTCGAAGTTGAATGGGGTCACTACCAGCGCATCCACAGCACCACTCAAAAGAAAAAGGATGGAAATCCTTCGCCGGTCTGGAAGCGGCGAGCTGTTATTGTCGAGCCGAAGATCGTCGATCTAGAAACCGGCCTAATCGATCCCGCGCCCGTCCATCCTGATTATCCCTTGGTGTTGATGCAGGGCCGTATTCGCCTCACTCAGGACGGGTGGATAGTGACTCTCTTTCTTGTAAACCAGCAGCCGGAACGGGTACGGCGTGGTGAACCTAAGGACGAGGTTTGGGTATTTCAGCCCAAGTTTCGCGTACACGGTACCGAGGGCCAGCCGATCTTCGTTCAGCGTAAAGGAGTGACCGCCGATCTCTCCAAGATGGACCCGTTGACTCGCGAGGAAGCCGAAACCCTGGAGATGCTCTATCGACACCAGCGCGAGTTCGCCGTGGGCCATGGGATATCTGTTCATGCAACCTTGCCGGAACCGCAAGCAGAGCGCGCAACTGTCGTAGAGAGCGAATGGATCCCTCGATTCGAGGTGCCCCAACAGACTCCTCGGTCTCAAGCGGATGACGAGAACCTAAATGGCCTGACGTTGGACATGAAAGTGCTGGCCGAAATGCCTAAGCAGGAATTGGTTGAGTCACTGCGTCATATCGAGACCGCTTACAAAATCTGGACTCAAACGGAAGAAGCCAAGCTCTCCCTGCCCTCCGAGAAGCTGAGCGGTCACAAAGAGGCGGCCAAACGGGCCGTCGAGGCTTGCAAGCGTGCGCAGATGCGGATCAAAGCCGGAATAGATTTGATCGGATCGGACACACTTGCGGAAGAGGCATTTCGCTTCACCAATCGTGCCATGTGGCAGCAGCGTATCCATTCAACGTTCTCACGC
>JAKBSX010000323.1 GCA_021844725.1 Actinomycetes bacterium
CACGAACCTCGGGCGAGTACCTCTTTACCATTGCCATAGATACTCCATCTCTCAAGACTAGGAGTCTCCACTATTCCCGGGGCATATCAGAGACTTATCACTCCTGAGTCCTCCAAGAACACGAGGTAGCTACGTGCCACCCGACCACAAGAAGAGCGCGTGGTGGGAGCGAGACCAGGAATCTCTAAATCCATCTTGCTAGGAAAGGTCATCTACCAGGTGACGCATTACCTCTTCGTAGAAAGCCTGAGGGAACAACGACATTGCAATTACGTAGTACATCATGGCCCTTGAGGGCATGAGTCTCGTTCGTCTCTCAACCCTGTTTGTACTCTTCAGGATCCCATCGACGAGATCCTTGGTGAATGTCCTAGTGATGACCCAATTTGAGATGTGATCAGTCAGTCTTGAATCGTCTGGTTGCTTTCTCCACCCCGGCCTTGGCATACCTCCCTCCCAGGACCAAGAATAACACAGATGTAACACTAAGAAAACGGTATTGGGCTAAGCGGGCAACACATCAAGAGAGTTGTATACCCACACCGACGAAAAACTAGCTAACCAGTGGGTCGACACACTCGTGGATACTATGTCCGACGAAGACCATCCAAGTGAACTAGATACGTGCTCCTAGCAGACAGTAGCCCTGACGGTATGAAATATCTCCTTCATGGCCTTGATTCCGCAGCAGCCTCCAAAACATTAATATATTGGTCGGCAATTTGAGCCCAGGAAAACCTCCTTAGTGTGAGTTGGATTCGATGTTCCAATGCTGGTTCCCGCTGGCTTAAAAGCAACTCCCGCCTAAGAATCGATGCAAAGGTACCTGTATCAAATGGATTTACTCGCCATTCCGGAAGGTCATTAAACACTTCCTTTAGTCCGTCCAAGTCGGAGACAATCGTAGTTAAACCACTCATTAAACCTTCAAGCGCAATCAAACCGAATGGTTCCGTACGTGACGGTACAACAAGAATCTTGACCTTCGGCAGCAATGCCGATAACTGACTTCGGGTCGCTCTGCCTGGGAAGCTAATACGTCTTTCGAATCCGAGCGATGCCGCCTGCTGGAGAAGAGGAAGCCGTTCACCTCCGTCATCGCCAAGGATAATCAACTTATCCCATAAGCCCGGCACTAAACCTAGCGCAGACAGCAACAAATCAAATCCCTTGGAGCGAACTATTCGACCGGCAGCCAATACTACTTTCTCGGGACTCGCAGAACCAATTATATCATCAGCCCAGTTCAAATCCTCTTGCCTTGGAGATGGTAGCGGAGCAGCCCCATTGTAGATAACATCGACTTCCCGATTTCCTGGCAACTTGGATGCCGCGTGAGAGATCGCAGTAATCTTACTTGCTCTCGCTACAGTACGACTAGCTACGTGGTTCTGGTACATCATGTAGCTCGATAATCCAATCCTCCCCATTCCCTGAGGACTTACTGGCAAACCATGACAGGTAAATACATATGGAATCTTCCTTTGGTGAAGCATCCATGCAGTTTCATCGACGGAAAGGTATCCATACCCGTGGAGGTGAGCCACATCAAAGTGATTCTCGTTAAGGACTCTAATCCTCTTGATAGTACCCGGGATGGTGAGCGGCAATACACTTCGTAGATATGCTTGGTCACCCGGATTATGCATGAGCATATGCCTATAGATACGGTCGCGTTGTACTGGTACTCCGACACTCTCGTCCGCCCAGCGTCGCCGATTCCAAGTAGCACTCACAATTGTCACCTGGTGAGCCAACATATACTGCTGGAAGAGATTTTCATAGACCACTCCGCCACCGCCAACCACTTCAGGTGGATATTCCGGAACCACCAAGAGTATATTCATAACGTGACTCTAACTCAGGCGCCCACGTAGCCACATATCGCGCAACTGCTTTCTAACAATCTCCCATGGCTCGAATAACTCTCCAGATCGAAGGTTGCCAGAATTGTGAGCTTCAATGATTGCTCGCCGGAGGTCGACTGGCTCGTCACTAAATGCCATTGGACCAGTGCCAAACACTGGTACTAGCGCATCGGAGTAGCAGAATGGCTTCTCAAACTCAATCGCCCAACTCGCCACTCCGCTTGCCGCAAGGCACGAAACGTACGGTAGCACAATTACATCAGCCCTCGATATCAGTCTTCTAAGTTCCTCGTCAGGAAGGTAATTGTACCAGCAGACCCTGTCTTGTATCGACTCAGCGCGCTGTTGAAGGCGAAACAGCCTTTCACCATAAGTCGCATTCCTCGTCCTTGGATTGCGAGAAATACAAAAGTGATATCTCATTTGACCAGTAATATCCACCTCCGCTAAATCCATCAAGACCTCCGGTCTTTTATAAGAAGTCAGAAACCCAAAGACGAGCACATTGATTGCCCTGGCTGGCGTGCTGAGTGCAGATTCTTCACAATTTGCATTTATCGACTCGATTCGAGGCTCGTACCCGAAAGGTACCACTACAACTTTTTTTGCTGAAAGGCCCCAGTCATCCAGCAGGCGTTCTCGAAAATACTCATGATGCACGACAAGTTGATCGCAAGCAGAAGCAAACCCCTTGTAGTTAACGCTCAATAGCTGCCTCCACAAACCATGCATTACTCGGAAAAGACGACTTGGTGCCATTATTCTCAAATCACTTTTCGGAACTACACCGTGCACCGTAACTATAACCCTACGACCGGAGACCCTTGCAGCAAGAAGGATGGGCATAAGCATCAGCGTAGAGATAATGCCACCCAAAATACGAAATTCATGATGAAAATGAACAACATTGTAATCGCCGCTCAGCAGACTTCTTCCAATGTCAAAAGGAGCGTGACGCCCGGGTCGCCAAACCGCTCTAACTTCAACTGTAGAATCTGAATACTCAAAGGCATCATCCTGTGCCAAAACATGGAACACTACGTCTTCAACGGGCGCTCCAAGCATTTGATCCACATAATGAGCCACTCCGCTAGGAGGTGCAACGGTATCATTCGATGGCATCGGTGCAATGACAAGGACTCTCAACAGTTCCCTCCTCGAATTCTGGTTATTCAAAGGACTTAGACCTCACGCTTGCTCCACCTCCAATAAATACGCAGATTCAAACCGTTCTGGATCTATATGCTGCTGGTCATAAAAATGTAGGAAGTGCAGTCTGTAATAAATGCCTAAAGCATCAAGAAGCATTCCCTTTACCGATCTCCAGGAAACCGTCGAGGTAAAACGCTCTTTGATAACCACAGGTAGCTCTTCAACTTGGTCAAAACCTAAATGTTTAGCAACTACAAAAAGCTCAAGATCAAAAGCAAATCTCTTCTCAACCATGAGTGGAAGTACCTGGGCCAGCACATCTCTTCGAATCAGCTTGACACCAGTCTGGGTATCACGAACCGATAGCCTGAACAGCACCCGCAAGAGAAGTTGAAACCCTACAGAATAGACCCGCCTCAACGGGGGATAAACCACTTGCGACTCAGAATGTCTTTTGCTACCAGTAAGGATTGCTGGAGAATTATTTCCGATTTCGTCCACAAATCGTTCAAGCACCTTTGCTGGGATGTCGCCGTCCGAATCAATAAAGCCGAGATACCGACCCCTGCCGCAGTTCAGACCAACCCGCAGTGCCCCACCTTTGCCCACATTTTCGGCTAGTGCTAACGCCCGTACCGACTTGAAGTTAGCCGAACTCACCAAACCCCAAGACTCGTCGGTAGAACCATCAGACACTGCAATAATCTCAAAACTCACCCGCTTTGCCTCAAGCACGTCAACCAGCTCTTCTAAATGCTTCAACAACGCCGGACCAGGATTGTAAAACGGCACCACAAGGGATAGATCTATGTCTCCCTGCTCGGTCCCCAGATGGCTATTAGTGGGACCCCCGTTTCTTATCACGGCTTCAGCCAGCAATGGCTCGGCCAACAGTCCATGGGCTGCACCCAGCATCGCAAGCGCAGTAATTACAACTAGAGACACCAGCATGACTAGAGAAATACTGACTAGATCCTGATGGAAGAAGTAAATACCAAGAACGCTCAGCAAAACTCCCACCCACGGCAGAAGAGCCATCCACGATCTCCTGGCAAGGTGATAGTAGACCAAAAGGCTAAGCAATCCCAAGGCCAAGCCTTCGAAACTCAGAACTCTCAGTGCAGGCACGGACGCAATGTAACTAGCTCCAAAAAGTACGCTAATCACTAAACCTGGTACTGCCGAAAGAACCAGTGCGACCATCAGACCTATAAAAAACGTTACGACCAGCGACCACCTAAGTGCTGTTCTGGCTTCCGCGCTACGACCGGCCCCGATAGACAGCCTCGGAAGGGCGAGAGTTGCGATGGAACCCGTTGCGAACAGTGCAATTCTGCCAGCGACGGATGCTGCCGCATAGTGGCCAGACGCTGTAGCCGAAAGAAAATGTCTAGCCAATACGGTATCCATCGATGCCAAAACCCAGAAACCAGCTAGCGCCAGCGTCGAGAGTACTAGCTCCCTAACCCCCAATGATACGCGTCGCACGTTGGTAGACGCCATGTGCCATAATTGCTTTCGAAGTGGGAACACGAAAACCAGCAGTGATAGAACCTGCGCCACCGTAGTCGCCGCTATTGCTCCATTGAGACCGAAACCCAACTCAACAAACAAGACGCCGAGCAACAATCTTCCCACGACTGTACTAACTAGCGTCGCGCCCGCTACCCATCCGAAGCGATGCTCACCGATAAGAATTCCTTGGAAAAGTGCTATCAGGACTGAAGGCAAACACCAGCCAACCAAGATCAGCACAGAAGCATCTGAATGTAAGTGAAGGAAGCTACGGATCAAAGGGGAAATAACGGCCAAGCC
>JAKBSX010000324.1 GCA_021844725.1 Actinomycetes bacterium
TGTTGGGCTTCAAAAGCTCTCTGCTACTCCAAGCGCTCGAATAGCCTTCTTTTCAAGATGAAGAGGCATCGCTTTTACAACATCACAAGCAGACTAAAACGGTTAGCTTCGACACGGTCGACAGATATGAATAAAGCGCCGAAATATCGACTGTGATTGGAGTTGGTATCTGGATGACAGTCAGAGTCACACTGGGTGAGTTGTCAAATCCATATATGACGGCCAGGATGTTTGTCAAGTTCGTTCAGTCCACTCGTGCGATACTGATTCCAAAGGATTTCAAGGGGGACACAGTCCTCATCATAGATGTGCAAGACTCCATCGGGATTTCCGAGAAAGTAAAGAAGATAAGAGCCGATCTGAAGTACGAGGTCCTCGCACAGTCTTTCGAAGATGTGTTACGACTAACTGACAAGGCAATCAAAGACAAGAAAGCATTTCTCTTAGAGTGACATTGGTCTCTTTAAGCGACATAATCTATGAAGCAATGTATTTTCAAAATATATCAGTCGAAGGATATTCGATTACTTCTAGGAAGATAACCCTCAATCAGTTTGCGGCAGAGTTCTATCCTATTTCTATGCGTTTTTCCCTTAGAAAGCGCTTACAACTAGAAATTAAAGAAAAAGAGGTTTTGGTGCTGTCAAGCACCAAACTGTTGGATGATCTGATTCTAGTTCGAGGAACCCATGTGGCTCCAGACGAACAGGAAGACGAGCATTACGACCGAACCTGCGAGTCCGGAGATAGCCGCGCCGATTATCTGTGCATTAGCTGCTCCGAAGAGAGCAACTATTCCAGTGATGAATGGAGCCCTCACCAGGTATGCCGCAAATCCCAAAGCGTATCCGAGAAGCCAGAAACCAAAAACTATTGGTCCACGACCCATTTGAGCTGTCATGGAGCTTTTGAAGCCCAACAGACTATAGAGCGAGTAAGTAAATATTTATTGACAAAGTATTAAACAAAGCTTCCTGTTGTTGAGAGATTTCACGCCTCGACGGAACACCACTTGCCCTGGCCTTCAAAGAATTGGACTCTAGTCACATGTAAGCTCTTTCTCAACTCTGAGAAGATCCAATTTGCAATGTTCTCAGAGGTGGGCCGCTCGAACTTCTCATTTAGATCCTTGTGATCAACTTGAGAGAGTACAGCCCAACACTTTTCCTCCATTTCCTTAAAGTCCATTATCATGCCGTCAGGTCTCATATCTCCATGGAGTTCTACCACAACTTTCGCGGTATGACCATGCCTGACCCCACATTTGGGATGACCTGGAAGAAGGTGACCATAATCCACGAAGAATTCCATTCCTAGTCCTGTTTTCAAGCGAACACTCTCTCTATCTCAGAAGTTGCGTTGTGCTTGTGAATCGATTCAAAAGATGTTGCACTGATTCTCACCTTTCCTTTAAAATTGAGATTCTTTGCTAGTCTGAAACAATCCCTCGAGACATCCTCCACAAATTTCGGATTCTTGAACATCTCCTCAACTACCGCAGCCTCGTCGTTGGTTTTTAGAACTGTATATGTTGGTGAACTGAAACTCTTTTCGCATATCTCAATTAGCTCTTCCAATCGAATCTCTTCATCGAAAGGCACCTCTACTTCAAGACATAGTTCAGCTCTTTGAACGTGTGCCTTACCATTTGTCGTTTCAAGACTGTGTGGGCATAGTGTATTTCCAATCGCTCTGACTTTGAGATTCTTGGATACCATACCTACTCGAGAAATCACTCCAACCTGTACATCGTAAGGCTCATCCGTTGGTTTGTTCGTGACCGGTGTGTGGCGCCTAAGAAACAGAGTTGTCTTGATTAAAATTTCGCCGTTTGAATATCTGTGCCGTCTCTTGAGTTCACCCAATATGTCCTGCCCTAGCTGTTCAAAGCTCTCTTTGGTTTTTCTCGAACCTTTCGAAATTACATCGTTGATTGATTCAACCAATCTGGACATGTGAATTCCCTTTCGTTCCGTATCCAAGTCTATGAAAAGATCAATCTCAGCCATAAAACAAGTCTCTGTATTATTATTAGTTAGTTTGAGTACGGAACGAAGTCCAGAGATGCCAACCCTGTCAATCGATTCCTTCACAATCGGCATACGATCTTGCGTCGGTTGTTTGTTCTGAACCGTTTGAACGCCACTCATAAGAGGGTCGAATTGATTAGCGAAGTTTTACTGTATAAAAGAATGCGCGTCGATTGATTCTTGGTATGAAGCGGAGCGCTAGTAGTAGTAAGCTTCAATCGGTGACTTTAGGTATTTGCTGACAAAGTTCCATGCGGACTCTGCCGTTTCGAAATATTTCCATTGTTCCTTATGTCCAGGAACCAGCTGGTTAGTTTCTTGATCAAGAACACGCTCCTTGATATTGACGCAATACTTGTCGTCAGACTTGTTTAGAAAAAAGAACGCTCCTCTTTCATACCCCGCGACATTTGCTACGAATCGTATTCCCTCGTCAAGATCTAGACTCCAAAACAGAGTCTTAAACTCCCGAAGTTGGGTGATCTTTCGCTCAGTGTAATCAGGAGGTACGTTCTCCCCGGTTCTCGCTTCGTTCAATCGTGCGTACTTAACAACCTCCTAGGATAAAAGTCTAATAATTGACCGACCCCACGAATAGCAACTGTTATACGAACAATCGGCCATTTCGGTGCTTAATCACTTATCACGATACATCACAATTTGAGTGTGCGTTCTTTGCGAATCTATGACACTTTGACTAGATCTAAAGTAGAGGTAGAACAATCAAAGGAATTTAGGATGTTTGTTTGTGGCCCAACTGTACAAGACAATACCCACTTGGGACATGCGAAGACCTATCTCGCCTTCGACGTACTTGCTCGTTGGCTTCTCAAACGGGGCAAGAAGGTATTTTTCTTACTAAACATAACCGACATCGACGACAAGATCTTCAATCGCGCCAGGGAAGAAAACACAACTTATACTGAGATTGCAGACAGATTCTACAGCGCATTTGTGGAGGACATTGAAGCTCTGAACATTGTTACAGTGAGCAAATTTGAGCGAGTATCACGTCATGTCGAAGACTCTGCTTCACTCGTCAAACAGTTATTGAC
Organism: Actinomycetes bacterium; assembly: GCA_021844725.1. Next base: position 3,086 of record JAKBSX010000324.1, read on the forward strand.
CTCTGGAAAAGCTTACTCAATCCATGGTAACGTATTCTTTGACACTTCCAAGGCGGTAGACTTTGGCAAACTTTCACATCAATCTGCCAGAGACCTTAGACTGAAACAGATCGATCCAGCTCCCGGAAAGAAAAGTGGCGTAGATTTTCTGCTTTGGAGATCTGTGATAGATGACGAGGAAGTGAAATGGCAAACCGAGTTTGGAGCAGGAAGACCAGGTTGGCATATTGAAGACACTGCAATTGCGTTTTCCGAATTTGGCGGCCCCTACAATCTTCACGGCGGAGCAACCGAGCTGATCTTCCCCCATCATGAATCTGAACTCGCCCAAGATGAAGCGATATCAGGGCAAGTTCCTTTTGTTAAAATCTGGATGCATACAGGCCTTCTATACAAAGGAAATGAGAAGATGAGCAAGAGTCTGGGTAATGTCGTAACAATAAAACAGGCGCTCAAGAAATACACCCCAGACGAGATAAGATATCATTTCCTAAAACATCATTATCGAGAGCAACTTAACTATGATCCAAAATCTATGGACAGGAGTAAAGAAGAGTTTACTGTAGTGAGGGAGGCTTCAAGTCTCGCGTCTAAAGAAGGAGCTCGGAAAGAACCTACAGATATTGCATGGATGGAGTTCGCTCAAAATATGGATGATGACCTTCACACACCCAAAGCTTTAGCGTTGCTGGTCGAAACCAGCAAGGCCGTCGTCGACACTAAAGATGAAAAGCTCGGCGGAGTCTTCTGGAACATGATAGAGACACTAGGGTTCAACCTTTTTTGAGTTCAGAAACATTCTCTCACTTTCAGAATTTGTTGAGGAACGAGCGATCTTTTGACAGGCTTTTTTGCTATGTGTCGAAAGGCAGTAGATTTGATATCTACTACAACGATCAGTTCAAGGACGATCCTGTGTTTAATCATGCTGTGATTGATGATTCGATTCTCAGTTCCGCTGTTGACGTGAATGCTGGCACGGCTTCGGTCTTGCTCCACGAGATCAAGATGGAAGCCGCGAAGATTCACGTTCCACCCACCATATTTGTAGAGGAATTTTGGGAAAAGTCTCGATTTGTTCAAAAAGCGGCTATTGAAGAAGGCTATCTTGTTGGTGGTTCCATGGAAGTATTGTCTAAAATAGTTGGCTCAAAATCCCACTTGGCCTCTGAAGCACTGGTCCTTGAGACCGTTGATTCAAAGATGTGGAATGAAGTCTTCATGAGCTCCTATTCGATACCACCAAGCTGGAAAGTGGAGCTTATCAGACGAGAGCAAATGCTCTCCACTTCCGACACTACTAAGCTACTGCTTGCCTGGGATACGCAAAAAAGGCCAGTTGGCTGCATGTTGACGCACATAAAGCCTCCTGATTACTTTGGCATCTACTGCGTTGGAACAGTTCCTGATATGCGCCATCGCGGAGTTGCCAAGGCAATGCTGCACAAAGCAGAAAGTATAGCTCTAGCTCATGGATGCAAGTATCTTACTTTGCAAACCATTTCTTCGGACGGGGTGACTCCCATGTATCTGAAATACGGTTTTAAACTAGAATTCAAGCGGGCCGTACTTCTAGCCCCATAGAATCAAGTCTCCAGTGTAGTCTTGAAGAATAGGTCTTCCATTTTTGCCTTTCTAGGGCTCAGCTCTTGCTCGTACGAATACCCTGTGATAGTATCCAATATCTTTTCGTTCTTCTTGATTCCATAAGCATATGGATCAGGTCCGAAGATATCCTGTACTTCCCTA
>JAKBSX010000325.1 GCA_021844725.1 Actinomycetes bacterium
ATTTCATCTTACTTATTCCCCCGTTCTATTTTGGAGGCACGACTCACATATTGGCTCAGTTTTCCGGGGGCCCGCATAGGCATCTCCGTGATTAACCCAAACGCCGCATAGGTTCCTGAGCTGGTAGTTCTTTGATGAATTCCACGCGAAACCCAGCGCTGCGCTTGATTTTCTGGTTCTCAGGAAATCAAAGTTAGGGGCGAGGCGCCAGTTCTATCAACTTTACTTGACCGCCATAGTGTCCGGCAGTACTGAGACCCCTCGCCACCGCAGAACCCCTCACGTCGATCTTTGGAACACAACGATCGCAAGCAGACAGCCGTGACGCTGTACTAACTCAGATTTGAGAAAAGCTGCATTGAAAAGTGTTTATCTAAGGGCATCGCTATTCTGGGACAGATTTTCAGATCAACGAAAACCTTGAACTCCAGTGTGAACTTCCTTTTGCTGATTTCCATCATGATGACCCTTCAACCAACATCGAATGTTGGTAATCTGAGTGTCCACTTTCCCTGGGTAGGCTCATCTTGGGAATGACAGAACTGAACCGTATCAACTTACCGTCGTATTGGCTTGGGATTTGGCGGCAGCGTCAGGACGGTGTCGATTACGAACTCCAAACGGAGATCGCCGAAGCCAACTTTAAACAGTGCGTCGACGACATCGGGCGGTTTCGCGCACTCACCGAACGCCACACCTTTCAGCTTCTGCAGCGTCACTGGCACCAGATCGATTCGATGCGTCGTCTCTACGAGCAGATCGAGCGAGTTGGCGGAGCGTTCCGCTTCGTCGACAAGCAGACCGTCGCTGTGACTTTCATGGGCAAAGTGACGGACTGGCTCACGACCTCCCGCCTCTATCTCGTGAGCGAAACTGAGAGGCTCGACGCGCTTGGCGCTCACTTCGGCGATCAGTTCAGGACCGCTCAGCACACCTCGTTCGACCGTAGCGAGGCCTACCGGTTCCTCTACAACCTTCGCGACTACGCCCAGCACTCCGGTCCACCACTTGGGGCCCTCACTATTTCATCGGATGGTGTCGATGGTCGCCGGCTCAGTCTCGTCCTCAACCAGACGGAGTTGCGGTCGGCGCACTTTGCCTGGAAACGGCACGCAATGGCCCTCCTCGACGACTGGCCAGCGCAGTTCGACCTCCTCCCTCTGATCAAGGCTGCGATGCTTGAGTTCCGCGCGATCGAAGACGCGAATGTGCGTATCCGAATTGCCCACCTAGTTGAGGCGATCCCGCGCCTGCGATCACAGATGCAGCGCATTGCCTACGACGACGGTAACCCCTGCGTGCTCAGCCAGATGGGAACTGACCCGACAATGTTCGAATGGCAAACCTTCCCCATGGCGAGTGAACTGAGCCGCATCGAGGCAGCTACTTTGCAACCTGACCCAATCGAGGCTCTTGGCAGGAGGCCGATTCCACCGCGAGGGATGGCGGGTCCGAACCACCACGGGCGGGCTCGGGCCGCAGCGGGCGTCACCGCATATCTTGAGCACGGAGGAGGAGGGCTCACCGATGACGTTCTGAATACAGGCATCCAGGAGGACCAGGACGTCCGACCCACCTTGATTGGGCTACTGGAGGTGGGTGTCGTGCTGGCGTCGATGCTGGGAACTGCACTCGGTTCGAACGCAGCCGCGATCCTCGGCTCGATCACGGGTGACGGGGGACCGTAATGCGTAAGTTGGCGATTCCTTCGGTCGAGGGATTCCCGAGGGTGTGCAGCGCCTGTCCGTTCCGTGTCAGTCCAGCATGCATCGGCTGCCCGTAGGAAGAAGAGTGCTTTTCTTGCACACCGGCAGGTATTGCTTGAGGAGGCGCCCGCTGACCGCGGCACTGGCGGAAAGATCGAGGTAAGCAAACTGCGCGCAGCCACGACTAACCCAAACGCCGCATAGCTTCCTGAACTGGTAGTTCTTTGATGAATTCCACGCGAAACCCAGCGCTGCGCTTGATTTTCTGGTTCTCAGGAAATCAAAGTTAGGGGCGATCGTCCTATGAGCTTTAGCACCACAGCAGTTTGGTTCCTAAGGTTTTAGTCGTCCACAAAGCGGAGATCTCGCCAATTCTCCCAGTGTCCCTGGTTTTGCTAATGGCTCACAAGTAGCCGAGCCACCTCTTTGGCTCTGGTGTCCTGATATTCGTGGTCACCTTCTCCAAGTGTTCCAGCGTAACTTTCGTCTTGCCAAGCCTTACCGTGCGTGACAATGCCCGCTGCAGCAACTGGCGCTGTTCCCTCGGGGTTTTATCAACAAGAGCTCCTATTACTTCTTCAGAGAACTCGATGCCCGGGTACTCCTTGTGGAGTTCTTTGCAAATATTCCCAAGTATGAGCTTTTTGGTCTCTTCGTTCTGCTCGGCTATCTCAAAGACTTCGAACCTGCTTTTGATGGCGGAAGGAATCCTTTCTAAGTAGTTAGCAGTGGCTATCCAGATCACGTGGCTGGCATCGATTGGTATTGGCACACTTGCGTCCCTGAACTCTCTCGCTGATACCGGCTCCAAAAGATTATGCAATGGGCTAAGCGGATCGCCGTCCCGATGGGAAGCTTGGGCCTTGTCGATCTCGTCGAGTATCACAAGTGGACTTATGTGGGACTGCTCAGAAAGAACCTTGAACACTTCTCCCGAGTCCGAGTCCGAGTTCGAATATATATGTGACGAACCAGCCAGTCCCGCTCCAAGCTGCAGATTGTCGATGGCCACCCTCGCTAGGGGAACTCCAAGACACTTAACGAGTTCCGCTGTGTAGCGGGACTTACCGATACCTGGCTCTCCGGCCAGCAAAATAGGCGTGATCTGGATCGGAGTATTGAATTTCATGGCAAGGCTTACAGCGTCTATCACGCACTCGGTTACCTCGGAGAAATTGGGAAGGGTTGAGCGAAGCTCATTTAGCTTTTCGAGTGCGCTTTGTCTGAAGGTGTACTTTCTGTATGGGCCAGATTCTGCTAGCGCTTCTATAACCCCTTGGTGATGCAACCTGCCCGACAGGCCAGAGTTACCCCTCTGTCCGAACTGATAGAGGTCGAATGGTTCGAACAGTCTCGCCAAGCCCTCTTTTTTTCGAGAGCTAATGCCCTCTATGTCCATGTTTGGGTCATCGGGAAAAAGTGCAACGACCTTCTGGGTAGAAGCCAGATCGCACAGCTCGGCATCGCACACAGAGGCAAGTGCCTCCCAGCAATCGAAGAACTCACTCAAAACCGCCGAAACCGGTTCGATCTTGATGAAATTTGACTCAACGGTTTTTAGGAAAGGTCTAATTCCGGCAAAGTCTTTAAGAATGAAATGAGCCAATATAGCTGCAGCCTGTTCTTCGGGTTCTGCGACTGCTAAAAGCGTCCCCAGATCCTGAAGGGCCAGACCTATGATCGGTGGATCAATATCTATTAGAACTTCCAACTGCCATTGTAGGTTTGTCAGTTTAGGTGTCCCTTGTTGCATTGCTAACCTCCTGTTCTTTGGCGCATTTGCGCCGTTGGGTTATATGTATGCAGCGAGAACAGACGTTGAACGAGAGTGGTGGGCGGCCAGTGGTGTGCGGTAATCAGCGCGTTGGGTGAGTTGAGGGGCGGGAATCTGTTGAAATCCTGGCTGCGAATAGGTTCAGGGAGGATGCGATAACCCAAATGCCGCATAGCTTCCTGAAATGGGAGTTCTTGGCTGATTTCGAGGCGAAACCCAGCGCAGCGCTGGATCCCGTGTCGAGGGGTTCCAGCAACTAACCGACCGAGATGGATTTCCGGCAACATCCGCAACTGGTGACCAGCAGGAGACACGTAGATAACGCGGAGTGCAGAGAAACGAGAACGGGAGCTAGCCACGGCATAGCGGGACAACAAAGATATTTTCAAGAAATACGTCAATTGGCTTGACGGTTACCGCCCACAGAATCAATGAAAGAGTTGCTCTACAGGTGGGCGGATGAAGTCTAAATCGAGATCCAAAAAATGGTACTTCGCCGCAATGGGATGGGATGCCGTGGTGATAGGAATCGACCTGGCACGTAGAGACTACGCCTCAGCGATTACCGTTAGCGTTTTGTTCTGGCTGATGTGTCGCCTGGTGATGACCAGTAGCAGAAAATCTATCTGAGGGACAGGGTGGTGAAGCTAAAGACAAAGAAGTGGCCAAAACGCGGACGGCTGCAAGTCGTACTAGGAAGCGGCGTCGGTAGCGTGGTGATAGGTCTGTTTGCCCCACTGGTTCATTTTCATTTCAGCCACGTACCGGGAACGCAGTATGTGCCAGAAATGGTAGCAGGTGGATCTTGGGCGTTTGTGGCGTACTACAGAATACGGCAGCGCATTTCAGCGAAACGAGATACCATGCCTACTGGACATGACCCCGAATGAACCACTGGACCACAAAAACTAAAGCAGCGCGTCGTTGGCTGGGAGTGTCGAAAAACCGGTCGTTTGTCGTCTGCGTCGCCATGTTTGTAATGTACTCAGTGATTCTAATTTTGCACCTACTGGGTGAGTACCGAAATACCTCGACACCTCTTGACTGCTTCATAATTGGGGTTGGGTTGTTTGTAGTCGTCAAGAGACTACGCCAACACCGACAGAGGACATGGGGCGTGACGTCCTTCTCACCTAGAGCGGGCCAGGAAGCGAACGGCGCAGATATAGAGTAATGAAAGCACCAAAGTAGACAAGTGTACCGGTCGGTGCGTATGCATTTAACCAGCTAGACGTCGATGTTATAAAAGTTATAAAAGTTATAAAAGCCAGCCAAGCGACAGGCTAGAATATTAGGCATGGCAAAAGATCCCTTTAGCCCATCCTTTGGTACGGCACCACCCGTATTCG
>JAKBSX010000326.1 GCA_021844725.1 Actinomycetes bacterium
GGCCATGAGTGCAATCAGGGGTGCCAACGTTTGATTCCTGACAGCGTTAAAGGTAACTGGGATGACATCCCAGACGATCCACCATTTAATATGCATGTTGTGCATGATATTGAGGACGCTCGTTTTGTCGTTGGAAAAAGTGCAGAATACTACGTTCAAGAGTTCTTGAGACTATATAAAAGGGCGATGGGAAACTGCGTTGTCACGGCAATAGCGGGCCGACCGGGTTCTGGCAAGTCCTTCATGCTTGCACATTTAACGTATATGATGGTGAAGGAAAAGAAACCACCTGGCTTACCAATTATCATTAGACTTATTGGCAAGAGATATTCCCCCACGGATTTCATCAAAGCCGTGCGATCGTCTCCTACGTGGAAAGGTGCAATAGATGCAGGAGAAGAGCCTCATGGTGACTCGGATTTAGAATCTGTTTTCAAGAAAGAATTGACCATCATTAGAGAACAGAATCCAGAGACCGTTCTTTGCTTGCTTGTCGATAATGTGGACGAGTACATTCGACTAAATGGTGACATGATCCTTGCTCAAGAAGATGCAATAGAAGAAAAACATGCACGCAAAGAAGCATGGAAAAAAGCCATGCTAGATCTCATACATCCTTTGAATTCAATAAACAATTTGGTTGGGGTCGGCATTTGCACTGTTTTATCTCTCACCACAGATGTATTGAATGATTTTGGCCTTGAGGACCTCAGTGGTGAAAAACAACGATCGCCCAGCATTTTCGGAGAAGACGGAAGTTTGAGGCGAAGATTCTTTCCCATCACCGAGTCTCCAACATCGAGCAAATTACACACCTTTGGTGGCATGACACTAAGTGAGGCAGAGGAAATGGTTACCCGGAATCTTGAAAGGTGGTATGACCTTCATCCAGGCTTCTTGAGGGAGGAATTGGCCGAATGCAAGTCAGATGGATTGAATCTGTATCCATTTACACGGGAGGCGGTTCACCTGATCTGGCGAGTCAGTTCGACCCCAGGTGAAATCATGGTAGGATGTCTATATGCTTTCAATCGATACCATGAGTTAAGAAGGGAGCTGTCAAGGTTTGGCCCAGAAACTCAAGATTCACTTAAACGACTGATTACACCAAGTATTGCCTCTTCCAGCATATTACAGTTGAGCAGTTATTTCAGAGGCCCCTCATCGAAAGACTTGCCTAAACTGGAACTTTCCAAACTTGTCTTAGAAGATCACTTCTTCCAATCGACATATGTGTTGTCACAAGAAATAGCTTCGTTGAAGCTCTCACAAACAAAGGTCACAACTGGCCTTGGCTCGGCTTTTATTGGTTTCCTCAAAATACTCACAAGAAATAGCATCGTTCCTATTTCTGAGAGGGAAACATTAGTCATGACCAGAGGGCAAATGAAGTTTCCGAAGTTGCCTGTATTTGATTGCATGTTTCAGTATGATTTAAAACTCGTAGGCGTCCTATTTGCAGATTCAACATTGGAAAACAGTCTGAATATCAAAATAGAGACAGCTTACAGAAGCCTCAGAGCAGTGACATTTACAGATGCAGATTCACGTGAACGAATCGATCATGTTCATTTCGTATTGATAGTATGTATAGAATCTCGCGAAGAAAATGGAAGGCTTGCCGACATTACACATCGTCTTGTTTACAAGCCGGAAAAACCATGGTCGTTTATTAATGCTCAGGACCGCGATTACAGGCCCAGGGTCGCGGTAGTATCAATTCCAGATGATTTTGCTTGGGCATGGAAAGTAATGTGGCAGCCAAGAACCATTTTCAAGGGAGAGGACAGAGATTTTCTTGCCTTTCTCATGGAAAGGGTTAGGGTTCAGTTCGGAAACGAAGACAATCATAGTGTGCCCGATCCTTTGACCTCGGTGAAGTGGCAAAATTTATTAGATCAGATAGTTAATCGTTACGATGTTTCGAAAGGTGAATATAGTTTCTCACGTCAACGCGCAGAAGGCGGCTGGGAACCTTGAGAAGAATCCTAAAAGCATCTTTGATTTGGCTTACTGAACGTTATCGAATGCTCAGACTTCAGATATTTCCAAAGAAGGAGTGTTGGAAAGAAGTCAGACAAGACTTTCTTTTGCTCCAACATGAGTTTATGAGGTTTTCATTGCCAAATCGACCCTATACATTTTATGGATAAATGCCACCAATTTTGGTTGTTTCATCCAATATTCTGTTCCCACCTGATTTTAAAAATCAGCGTGTAAATCTTTACTTTGCGTCGCCGGCTGGGGCCACTATCTCCCACGCTGAGGCTTCACTTGTGGCGGCAAGAAGGTAACAAGACGAAATTTCGCTCTCCACAACTAATTTGAGAGTCATAGTTAATTGCACACTGATTCTGTGCATCTATGTGCATTTTACCATGTTTAGCACAGCATAGCCATATTTTAATACTAGCACGCACATCGAGTACAACAGGTGTCGAGATGCCCAACATAACTTTTCGTATAAGCGGAACCATGCATTCTGCAATGAAGAAGTCGAATGTTAACTGGACCGAGAAAGTGAGAGCTGCTATAAGAGAGTCGCTGGGAGAACCATATGTTCCTACCAATGCTGCTAAGGCGGTCAACGAGATCGTGCAAAAGAACTCCATTCCTCATTTATATGCCCTAAATCTACGAATGGAACTCCTGAAACCAGACATGGTACTCAGGAATTTAAATCACGTCTTCCCCGAGAAAGAGAGCGATGTGCTTTCGGATCTGGATGAAATATTGGGGAAATACGATTTGAAACCCAACTTGATGGGTGCGGCATCCGATGGAACTCCAATAAATTGGGTTGTTCGCGACGCAATGATAGACTCGGGAGCATTCGATGCGCTCGAGGAGTGGACTATCAAAAACATGGAGAAGAAGCGTGTAATCGACTACAGGCTGTCTGATGCATTCTGGCTACTTCGGCAATATACAGAGGGGATCCGAAATTTCCCACAGCATGTAACAATAGATCAGGTGGGTTTTGATTACACTCTCGAGAAACTCACGAAGAGCGATAAAATGAGTCTTGACTTGAGATCTATTGGTTTGATTTATTATGATTTGTTCTACTCAAATGCCTATACCTATGATTACTATGGCGTACCGGGATATGTGGAACCACTCTTGAGAAGGAGCGAAACCGAAACGTACGACTCTGCTCAGGAAGAGCGCATCCTGGCTGCTGCACGTAATGACTCAGGACTTCGATCGTTAATTCAATGGGTCGTCAATGACGGCTATGATATGCAAGCGAGTCTGAATAGAGAGGAGCTTCGATCGGAGACCGGAAAAGTATGCATCCCCAAAACGGAGGAGCCTCTCGAGCCGGCACTATCAAAAGGCATAGAAGCCAAGGCCCTTATTGTTGGGTTTCGCCCATACAGGAGGAGGGCTGGAAAACGTTCCTCATCTCCTGCCTCCTACTATGTTCGCCTCACAGGGGTTGTCCGGCGGCTCCTTGCTAGCAAGGGCAGTCCTGATCAGTGGAAGTGAGTCTGATATGAAATTATTTCGTCTGCAAATCTAATCGAAGACTTGAAAGGAATCTAAGAGGGTTTGACAAATGCCATTGATTATCGGCTTCAAATACAAAGATGGTGTAATCTTGGCTTGCGATGTACAGACAACTCCAGAAGCCTTTCCAAGAATTGCAGGTAGCAGACAATTAGTTCAACTAACAAGCAACATAGCTGTCGCTGGTGTTGGCCTTAAAGGTGCAATACAAGACGTCATCAAATCCGCTTTACGCACAGTAACTCACTACGACGATCAGCTATTTGATACACACATTGGTGCTTTCTCGTCCGCCAACTCATTCTGGCAGATAGAAAATGAGCACAAGCTTCAGAAAAATGATATTGCCGGCGCAGATTTCATAGTGGCGTCCAATAATAGGATTCGTATCGTCTTCGCCTCTGGTTACGAAGAAGAGATCGATGAGTACGGCTGTGCAGGCAGTGGAAGAGCTTATGCGGAACATGTTCTCCGTAAACACTATAGGCAAGACATGTTAGAAGAAGAAGCGAAGAAGCTCATGGCATACACCTTCCTGGAAACCTCCGATGTAGATGGATACACAGGCGATAGTTTCACTGCGAAACTCTTAAGATCTGGACGAGGGTGTATGGAATTGACAGATGCCGAGATCCTATGGCTCAAATCTCAAATGACAGATAAAAACTTGATTCGATAATGCTTCTCACTTGCCTCAATATACATCACAACTGCATGTCTACTGTAACCTTATGGTGCGGACTCATTGGTAGTGTACAGCTTTGTCTGTAAATTTATATGGCCCAAATGTGCACACTACCTAAAACAAATCATTAAAGTCTCGTTTATTCCGAGTAATCGGCACTAGCTTATTGGCGGTTTCTCGACTTGATCTGTAGGTGCAGCGTCTGTATTCTCTTTCCTATACGTTGGGACGTAACCGAATCCGAACATCATCCCGTGGAACTTTTTCTGGCATGTTCATGCTGATACATGTTCATGCCGATACCGCGCGAAACTGCCGCAACCTCTTCAGGGGGCATCACCTCCTCGCTGAGTTCAATTCCCTCCTTCACCAGATTATCATAAAACACATCTCCTTCCATGTGTGGTGCGAGATGAACGTGCAGGTGGGTAATGTGGCCGCCGTAGATGTATACGTAGATTAACTCGGCCCCTGTCGCGGCCTTGAGGGCGCTGGCCGCCGAAGACAGTACAGGTCCGAATTCGGATGCTTCCTGCCCGTCGATTTCTGTAATGTATCTGATATGTCTCACCGGTTCCAGATAACAGAGCCCCTTCCCTTGTAGACAGTAGCGCGGAATGGATGGCC
>JAKBSX010000327.1 GCA_021844725.1 Actinomycetes bacterium
CCACAGTTCACTTCCCAAGTGTAAATGAGGCAACAGCATACATTCCAAGCGGGAATACAACGCTCCAAAGTCGAGGCTCGTAACTACTCGAGTACCTCTTGACTATGTAACGCCATATCCCAAATAGAATCAAGAGTGGGATCCACCAGGTACCAAAAGCCCACAGGACGACTGACAACCCTATTAGAAAAGGACGTAGGTCGCTTACAATTACTGTCGCAAACGCACCTTTCAACACCAGAATTCCTGCTGCTGCTCGTGCACTGATTGCGGTTGCACCCATGGCAATCCAGTATGCGGGACCCATCTCTTTTGGTGTAACCTCAACTAACAAAAGTCTGAAAAATATCATTACGATCAAGATCAGATATAGCATTACTCCGACTCCCCAACAGAAGACTGCAATAATCGGAAGTACTTTTGCTAGGATTTCATTTTTTTCTGCCAGTGCAAGGCCACTGGCGCTTATAGCGACGGACTGAGTTGCAACTACCCAAATCAGCCAGGTCCCATTGATCTCGCGAAATATTGGTCTCCTGGCTCCCGAAACGATGAAGGAGGGAAGACCGTAGGTAAGTATGAGCCAAATTATGCCTGCGAAGATTGCGAGTATTAAAGTAATTAACCGCTGACCCGCCATCAGCATTCTTACTCCCAAAACGTTAGAGCCGGCAACCAGCGTGAAATAGCCCATCGCGATATTGGGCTCTCGTAAACTTTGGATAAAGTATTGCCTGAACCAAATGATCCTTGATATATACGCCAGCAAGAGAATCACAAAAGCGACAATTGTGACCATCAGGACGATTGTGGAGATGAAGGTCAAGCCAACCAGCGACGCAGCTACAGAGACTATTCCACTTCCCATTACCATCGCGAAATACCCGGGATCGAGAGTTGCGATTGCCCTTTTAACTAATGTGGAAGGTGGCTCAAGTGGGACTTGGACAGGATTATCTACAGAGTTCTGGCTGTTTTCGTTGCCACGCGTAGTTTCATCAGTCATGTTACACTCAGGACGTAAATATTACTTTAAGCCGTGGACGTGTCAATATCTAACCCCGATCCGACGCCATCTTCTACCACTGGTACCTGGTTCATTTGGTCTTTGGGCCTTTCGGGTTCGATATACCAAGAAAGGTCTCCAAAGGTACCATACCGGATAGCTCCAGGCATGGACCAAACGGCTGAAAGGCCAAACCATGATCACAGCCCAAGCTGCAGTAGCATGAATTTGATAAAGCAGTGGTGCATGTGCAATTGCATTTACATCGGGATTACCGACAAACAATCCTCGAAACCATAAAGATACGCTTTGACGGTAATTGTAACCCGAGCCGAGAAGGTTTACTCCTACAGTCTCCACAATCCCGATTATGATCACTATTGCTAAAAGGATTAGAGCTAGCCAATCGACTGGAGATGTGGTAGCTCTAACTCTGGCGACGAACATCCTTCTGCTTGCAAGGATGATCACTCCAATTATGACTCCAATCGCTGCAGCAGTACCAGCAGTTGCAGAAAACCAACGATAGATATTCTCCGGAATTCCGATTGCTGCAGTCCAACTTTCTGGGATAAGAATCCCAATTATATGACCTCCGATCGCGGCGAAGGTTGCATAGTGAAATAAGGGTGATCCCCATTTCAAAAGCCGCTTTTCCTGCAGCTGGGTTGAACGGCTAGTCCATCCGAATTGGTCATAACGATAACGCCAAATATGGCCGATTACGAAAGTAGCCAATGCTATATAAGGCAAAATTACCCACCAAAACAGCTCTGGAGCTGTGACGCCTTTCATCTTGTTCCAGCTCTTTCAGGATCGAGTCCCGAAACCGTGTAAGGTTGCAGTCCTACCAGCTCTGTTGGAGGTCCTTTAATCTGTATCTTGGCAATATTGATTCGATCGTGCTTTGGAATTGGTCCTAGTTGGTGTGTGATGGCTGAAGCTACCTTTGCATAAGGGCTCGAAATCTTTATAAGTTCGGAACTCAGTATTTCTAATGCCGGTCGAAACCCATTCAGTACGCTTTCCCCCTTTTTCGATATCGAAGCAAATTCTAGTAACGCCGGGAGGAAATCTGGAAGTTCATCTTCGGCTAGGTCCAGTCCAGTCTCTTTGTAAAGTGCGGAGAGCGATGCAAGTGCCGATCCCCGCTCTCTGGTGTCACCATGGGTGAAATAAGTCAGATAAAGAGAGCGCTTTTTTGAGAAGTCAAAAGTTTCCACATATATCCTTCGGGCATTATTCTTCCCCAAACCAGCGAGCCAGTCGATTGTGCCTAGCAGCGACAGTCTGACTTTTTTATTAGGAATTGCTTGACAAAGGAGTCCTGCTTCTTTTAGCTCGGTCTCGAACTCCTCGGCTGGGTAGGTCAAAAGTGCGGCTGTAACCGTAAAGGTGATCGAATTGCGACGACTTTTCATAATCCGCACCCACCCTGTAGTTGATTGACTGGAGATACTTCGAGAAGCCTCAAATGCAGACGTCCCTTGTCATCCCTGATTGCAGGATCTATCCGCTTTCCTCCAGACTCTGAATTAGCCGGGTTTGAGATCATGAAGTGACTTGTGACATGGCCCTGTCCATACGAGTCGTCTTGTGCCTCCAACGCACATCCACTCAGGGAATGCTGAGCCAGCAATCTTCCTGCATTTTCTTCGTGAGCTTGAGGGATAACATACCTGTCTTCGTAGCGGGCAACAGCAAGTAGTCGGAAGAGATCCTGCGCTTCGACCATGGTTAGGTCGTCTGATTCAATTTTGAATTCTCTGTAGGCACCGAGTTGTTTTTCCCTCATCATGGATCTTACATATGCCAGCTTTCTGAGTGAACTGCGTACAGGTTCAATTTTTCCAGCTGAAAGTAAATTTGCCAGGTATTGAATTGGAATGCGAAGTGTATCGATGCTGGCAAAAATGGTGTCTGGATCATCCGGGTCATATCCAGATGCTGATGCTGCTTCTGCAACCGGAGAAAGTGGTGGTATATACCAAACCATTGGCATGGTACGAAATTCAGGGTGAAGAGGCAATGCCACCTTGTACTTTGCAATCAATGCATAGGTGGGAGATCTTCTTGCCGCAATCATCCAGTCATGCGGTATTCCTTGTGCTTCAGCCTCTTCAATGACTTTAGGATCTGATGGGTCCAAAAGTGTTGATAGTTGTGCCTCGTAAAGATCCTGGGGATCAGAAGTTGCAGCTGCTTTGGCTACTGCGTCGGCGTCGTACAATACTAGCCCTAGATATCGCAGTCTCCCGGGACAGGTTTCTGAGCAAATTGTCGGAAGCCCTATCTCAATTCGCGGAAAACAAAGGGTGCATTTTTCTGCTTTGCCGGTTTTGTGATTGAAATAGACCTTCTTGTAAGGACATCCTGATACGCAGTATCTCCACCCCCTGCAGCGATCTTGATCAACCAAGACGATGCCATCTTCCTCCCTTTTATACATGGCTCCAGATGGACACGACGCGACGCACGAGGGATTAAGGCAATGTTCACATATTCTGGGGAGGTAGAACATAAACACTGACTCGAAATCGAGTCTCACCTTTTCCGACATAGCTACAATGTTCGGATCCCCAAGGGCCCGTTGTGGTGCGCCGGCAAGATCATCTTCCCAGTTGACTCCCCAATTTGGCACCATTTCACGACCGGTTAATGCAGAGCGGGCAGAAACAGAAGGCGAACTGGTCCCAGGTGGAGCAGTAATCAGTTTGGCATAGTCAAAGGTAAATGGATCGTGGTAATCCTCTATTGTGGGCAGGTCGGGATTGTAAAATATCGATAGCAGCCTTCGAAGGCGACTCCCGCCTTTCAGGCGAAGCCGACCTTTCCGATCTAGCTCCCATCCTCCATTCCAGATGTTCTGGTCTTCGTATTGTCTCGGATACCCCAGACCTGGCTTGGTTTCCACATTGTTGAAATAGACGTATTCGGTACCTGGACGGTTTGTCCATGTTTGTTTACACGTAACCGAACAAGTATGGCACCCAATACATTTGTCAAGATTCATAACCATAGACATCTGGGCCATGATCCTCATTAGAATTCCACCTTCTGTGATCTTCGTCTTACCACTACAATTTCGTCCCTTTGTGAGCCGGTAGGGCCGTAGTAGTTGAAACCATAAGAGAGCTGCCCATATCCGCCAATCATGTGGGTTGGTTTCATGGTGGTGCGTGTTAGGGAATTGTCAGTTCCACCGTGCATTTTGGATTGCTCAGATATCGGCATCTGCAAATGCCGATCGACTGCATGATACATTAGGACGGTTCCAGCTGGTATTCTATGCGTCACTGCTGCACGGGCAACGGTAACCCCGTTTCGGTTGTATGCTTCAATCCAGTCATTGTCAGCAACTTCAATTTTTGCAGCGTCGGTGTCGTTCATCCAAATTATTGGCCCACCTCTAAAAAGGTTCAGCATATGCAGATTGTCCTGGTATTCAGAGTGAATTGACCATTTGGAATGCGGGGTGAGATACCTTGCAACCAGCTGTTTATCGCCATACGTAAAATTACGGATTTCGCCAAAGCTGGTGATCAGGTCAAGTGGCGGTCTATACACAGGCATCATTTCACCGAGTTCAGAAATCCATTCATGGTCCAGGAAAAAGTGTTGTCTGCCGGTGATGGTATGCCAGGGCTTCAACCTTTCTACGTTGATCGTAAATGGCGAATATCTTCGTCTTTCGGATTCACAACCCGACCATTCCGGAGAGCAGATCACAGATCGTGGTTGACTAACAGTATCAGAAAATGTGATTCGGTCACCTGACCTTTCAGCGGCCAGGTCGGCCAGTTTTGTTCCGGTCCTC
>JAKBSX010000328.1 GCA_021844725.1 Actinomycetes bacterium
ACTTCTGCGATTGACTTCGATTGAGCGTCTCTGATTGAGCATGGCTCCAAGGTTGTTATCGTTCTTGAAGATCGTCACGTCATTTTAATTGCTTAAGAGCCATATTCCTGAAACGAAGCGATGCTGAAATTCAGGAATGTGTTGACCATGATTGCGACATTTCGAGAGCCGTCAGGCTTGTCTCTCTTTCCTTGTTTGTATGAAATCAAAGATATGAAGCAGTGTCCTCAACTATTTGCAAGACAATGGTGTAGGATTGAAGTAGTAGTGTGACGGTGCATGAGTTCTCTTTCACAGGGTGGTTATGAGCATCACACTTGCCTGATATGTCACAGCAAACGCTTGACAGAGGATCGAGATACAGGTGACATTTTTTGTGCAGACTGTGGGTCCGTGATTGCCGAGCGAACGGAGCGCCCTGGGCCGGAGTGGCGTGAACTTGGAGAGGAGAGTTTAGAGCGCGAACGTGTAGGTCCTCCCTTATCGCTGAGGAGGCCGGACATGGGTCTCGCTACAACAATCGAACGCCGACGAGGCTCTGAGAAGCTTCGTTTCTGGGAGAAGAGAACATTCTACACTCCAAAGCAACGTAGTCTACGAAGGGGACTCAGGATTATTGAGACCCTCTCCTCCAAACTTAGCATAACTAGACTGGCAAGCGATCAAGCGGCTTCTGTGTATCGCAGGGCGATAAAGAAAGGATTTCTGAGAGGTCACTCTGTAAGATCAGTCGCAGCAGTCTGTGTCTATTACGCATGTAGGGAATCAGGCATCCCTGTCACACTGGACGCGATATCTGAGCTAGGCGGCATCGAAAGAAAGATATTTGCAAGAGACTATCGCAGTTTGATTGAGTCGCTAGGAACCAAGATGCCGATAGTACAATCCGAGAAATACGTAGGAAGAATAGCAAGCACATTTTCAGTTGATGAGAAGACTGTTCGCGACGCCTATACCATCCTGAGGCAAGCGAAAAGAAATTCTCTTGTTGCAGGCTTGGATCCAAGAAGTCTAGCGGGCGGCGCACTCTATCTGGCAAGTTTGTCTTCGCAGAAACATCTGCTCCAAAGAGAGGTTGCTCGAGTTGCTGGAGTATCTTCGTACACGTTGCGAAAACGTGTACAGTTGTTGCGCAGATATGCCAAAGTGCAAAAGGGTGCCAAGTTGCTTCAGTTGGTGTGAAACACTGACCAGATATGGGCTCGCTGCCTTCCCAATGTGCACCGGACTTTGACATTCAGTCGTGCAAATGAAGAAGAGACTGCCAGCATCCTGAATTCTCTAACATCAGAAAGACCGAAGTATACAATCTTTGAAGTGATTAGGCTGGGTATCTGCAGAAAGCGATCATGGATTCTGAGATTTGCTCCTCTTTCTTGCTAGGATGATTACTGTTACCGAGATCATGACTGCCGCTCCGATGTCTATCGCTAAAGCTTCGATGCCAAAATCGTTGCCACCAGCTGTACTGCTTTCCATCGTGGTTGGCGGTGTGTTTGTCGTCACAGTTATTTTGTCCGGACTAGGCTCGAGTACGACTATCAAGTTTCCGCCGAATTTGTCAACAGTTACAGGTGCAGAGAGATTTGCTCCTTCGATGGTTGAGGAAACCAGATATTTTGATCCTGGTGTGAGTCCGTAGAATGAAACTATACCACTAGAGTTCGTATTCGCAGTTACCGAATATCCAGATGAGTTTGCCAACGCAATTGGACATTGAGCAATCGGTTTTCCTCCTGAAGCGTAAGCGTAGACAAGAATAGAAGACGGACCAACAACTGATGAGCCTGTCACTGTGCGATTCACTGTTTCTGTTGTGGTGGCGGTGATGGTGACTAAGGACGACGAGGGCACTGAGGTTGACGTAACTGTGACTGTGGAAATGCTTGTTGTTGTTAGTGTGCTCACTGATGTTGAGGTAGCAGTGGATGTAGTTGTTGCTCTGCTAGTCTCGGTGCTTGTCACTGTTGTCGTAAGTGTGGAAGTCGCAGAAGAAGTTACAGTTGTCGTAGCCGCAGGATCTAGCGCTATTGCAGCCTCTGCCCAATTTGCCGAAGAGCTCAAAGTAGCTGGAAAGTCCGTAGGAGAGGAAACGCCGGCAACCGCATATTGTGCGATACCAGCAGAGCCTGCTATGGAGGTAAAGCCGGTACCTTCAGCAACCGAAGAATTCGTAGAAACTATTCCCAAGAGGAAAACGTTGGACTGAAATGACACAGACGTAGAAGTGGATACCAATGTGCCTGTGCCACCGCCACTTGCACTTACTCCTGTGGTTGCGGCGCCTCCAATTTCGTAGATATAGAGATCAGCTCCTGAAGGTATGGCAGAAAAATACACTGTTATTGTATCCACACCACTGGTCGCCAGAGTACCGTCAAAGATGACAGCGACGTTTCCGGTGTTCTGACTTGAAATAGCTTGCACATAAGATGTGCCAAGCGAATCAGATACTCCGGTTACAGGAGAGGCGCTACTGTCTATTCCAACTACGACGACATCTCCTTGAGCAACGCTAGTGGCTAATGACAATGAAAGATTAGTAGAAGTGCACGGATTGCAGCTTCCAATCTTCGACTGAATAATACTCACTCCGCCTTGGGCTTGAGCCTGAACGAACGCTGGTGATGTCGCAAGGGCGACAAGAATCAAAGCCGAGAGTAAGGTAATTGGCTTTGAACGTAGCTGATACCTTGATTTCCCATGCATGAAACGAAGATCACTCTCTTGAGCAGGCGGGACAAGCGTAGTTTTTCCTCACATATCTAGACTGTGTAGAAACTTTCTTGGAATCTATTTCTGATCGAAATTCTATAAGTCAAATTGCAGCAAAGTGGTTTGTGACGACATACAAAGATTGGAGAGGGTGATTTCGAAGTGTAAGCGAATAATAGAAAGGTGAATGTGCACCCTAATTTTCTCTGATCTGGGATAGGAGTAGTACAAACTAAGAGATAGCTTGTACTCGTTATCCAAGAACATAAGGTAGAAAAGAATCAAATCAACTGAACAAAAAAACTTGGAATAGTTGATAGTAGTTCGATGTCCCGTAAACAACGTCGGTGTATCCGTAGCTTCCAAAACTCACTTCAGTGCCCCAAGATGGCCAGACTGCTACGGAGTTTATGCCATTCTGTAACATGTATTGAATACACTGCCCTGCTATTGGAGGATTCACTCCAGAATAGTCCCCCACTCCAACGGCGAGCTTTGAGATATTCTGCATTCCGCCAATCATGGAGCTAACCCATGTCTGAAAGTCGCTCAAGCTGTTAGTGTAAGCTTGAAGGTTCAATTGGTCTACTGGACCTTGGCTAAGCGTCCAAGTGTTGTACGGACCAGCATGATAATCCCAATAATACGTTGTAACTGACAAGCTTCTTCTGGGCGTCATCGAATGCAAGGTGTTTGCGATGCTGTTCAACGCTGCGGTCATTGAGGTCTGATAGGTCGAACTCAAACCAGTCTCCCAGTCTAGCTGAATTCCGTCAAAACCATAGTTTTGACATAGTGCGACAAGTTCTTGCTCGAACGTGCTTAGTTGATTTTGATTTGTTATTATCGCAAGTATTCCATTGTCGTTGCACCACACATCGCTTGAGCTTGAACAAAGGCCCGAACCTGCCATTACCAGCGGAGTTACTTGGAAACCTAAAGAGTGAGCTAGCGAGGTGAACTGCGAAGGAAGAAATGAACCATCTTCTAGGAATACATTACCACTGCCATCCAGAGCATAGACTTGTGGGCCAAATGCCGTAATCCCTTCTCTTGTCGAGTAGTCTTGCACAGCTTGATCATAGTTAATTCCGGCCATGTAGACTAAGGACTGCCTTCCCAAGCTTGCTCCACTTGTGCTTGAGGAAGTGGTTGTTGTGCTAGATGTACTTGTGCTGACGTAAGTTGTAGTTGTGCTCGATGTAAGAGAGCTGGATGTGGTTGCACTTGAGGTAGATGAACTCGTGGTGGAGCAATTAATATGAGGATTGTGAGAGCAAAAGCCTTGACCGCGAGCACTAACCGGAACAGAAGAAAAAGCTAAAACGATAATCAAGAAAGAACATGTAAGGACGAGTAGTCGACTGAGTTTCATTAGCTAGAGGAATTATCAAGGGCAATTTCAGAGTTATGTTACTACTCCCTTGATGCAAAAGTGAATTCTTCTGGTACTCCCTTTTGCCTTGCTTTCACCATTCCTTCTTTGTTTGTGCAGGGCCTTATGCCTGCTATGACTTTCGTCTGATCTTTCATCTACAGTTAGCCGAACACATATGCATTAGTTTGCCTGCTCTCGGAGTCACTTTTCAAATTGCTTTGTCGACGGTTTAATTCCATCTGAGAAGTGTCTATCGCAACCTATTTTGACCGAAAGCAATCAACGATTTTCTCGGAAGGCAGCAGGCAGAGTATGTTTGAACGACCAATTGCATTCAGAAATGATCCTCATTCAATCCAGAAGGACTGTCCGCCCTCATTCACAAGCTTGAAGAATTATTTGTAACTTCAACCCTTTCAATGAGGCGCTACTTGCTTCTCGACGTTACTTTGATTGCCTGCATTCCTCCAGTCCGATCGATCTTATGCCATTCTTTCCTCGACTTGCGTAATGCTCTGATCGCTGACACAACTGTTGTAAAATCTATGAACTGCTTGTAAATCAGCACGAAGAACGGTGAGTAGATGGCAAGACCGTATTTCTCGTTGTCAAGAGATAATGAAACTAGGGCGACTAGAACCTGAACCATGAGAAATAGCAATTCCATCTTTACAAAGAGAAGCAGATGTCCTGTCAATGCGAGA
>JAKBSX010000329.1 GCA_021844725.1 Actinomycetes bacterium
TCGATGGAATTGCTGTACACTGATGATAATGGAACTCCGCTTGAATTGAATTTCAGCCACAGGATTAGTAGTTTAGGGTTGAATAACGTTGATTCTAACTCTTCTAGCATTAACGCCCTTGTTGCCGTTGATAATACGTCTGGCATGATGTTTAACGGTTCTAATGTTCAATTTTTCGAGACCGCGCAAAACCATACTTATCCGATCAGTAGCTATTACCTTGGCACTCTGTTACCACCTCAACCACACTTCCGTTCAGACCAAAGGATAACTGTAAACGATACCAAACACCATCCAGCAATTTCCATGCTGGATTTGTGGTCTGGACTCCGTTAACATAAGACTTACCATTGAAATCAAACAATGACGCAACAGTATTGTTCCAATAGACCAGAATCCCTGGATTGATGCCCCAATTTGTAGAAGTAAAATATAAGCTCAGCTGACTTGGAAAGTCAATCGAAAAGTTTGACCAAAGGCCTATCGAACTTTGTTTAGTGGCAGGTTCATATACGGCTGGCCAACCTCTATAGGTCAAATTGCTTAAGGTTGTCACGTCAGTTACTGATATCTGATTAGGGGATTGGCTATAATTTCCAAATATTCCTTTATTCGATACGGTGGTTCCTGCAGCATAAGCGAAGAAATATTTTTGGAATACATTGTTACCATTGTCTGAGTTCGAGGAACCTGATATAAAAGGGGAAATCCCCACGTCTGAACTAGTGTTGGTACCTTTGCCCCCACCAACCCTGTAACTAATCTGCTTGTGGCTTACGCTATTGTTGACTCTCAGTATCCACTCTGCCGGCTGACCTGGCATAAGGTTCGTGGTCAGATTGACGCCAAGAATTGAGTTTGCAGACGAGTCAGTGAAATCAATTATTCGATGGGTTTTAAGAAAATCTGTGGAATTTGAAATGAGTCCTCCGTAATCAGAAGCAGGAACCAACACAAGTCTAGATATGAATGGATATCCGTATACAGACTTAGAAACAAGAGTCAATGATCCGCTTACTCCGATTTTCCCTGCGAAGGTCCACTGAGGAATAGGTGAATAAGTCGTCTGATTAAAATGTGCAAAAACTGATGTGTTTGCACTAACAATCTTGACGGTTGCTCTACCTGAACCTATGTAGGAGTTAAGAGCCGCGACACCACCAAGGAGAAACAAATAGTAATCGCCAAATGCATTCATGTGTATTGTAAGAGGTGCTTGGTTAGTACACACGAGAGATGCGATGCTATCACCAACCCAATAAATAGGCGTTTGCTGCCAACCAGAAGGATACTGGTTAATTGGCAAAGTTCCGATATCTGTTTCCCATTGTGGCTTGAAGAAAAGCGACTCTACGTCTGTTGAGTCGAGATTGATCCCTGCTATGCCGCTAATCAACTTTGTTAGAGTCGGTTGCTGTTTTGGCTCAACGGAATAGAATGGAAGGAACGCAGAATCAATGTTGGTGTACGACAATGGTATGTAGCTAAGAGGTGCATCAAAGATTTCTGTAGTTGAATTGAAATAAGTGGTAGGTGCGTAATTCGTATCCTTGAAGATGTACACTGGATAAAAAGAGTATTGAAGAAGAAGTCCGGTTGAAGAGTTAAGAAAGGCTAGAGTCTGGCCAGAGGAATACGTGTTGGTAGCATTCAAAACGAAAACAATATATTCTATACCGTACCAAGAGAGAATCTCAGAGACATGACTTTCTCTGTGTAGTATGACATAATCCAGGAAAGATGTGAGGTATGAATATTGGGGTGTATTAATGGATTTCGACAACAAGTAAAGATATTGATCGGATGGGGAATCGCCGGTGATGATCAAATAAGTGATACCGGTGGGATCCGCCTTAGTCATGAAGTCAAGGGCTCCTGAAATGGAACGAGGAACTTCACTGTTCGATAAAGAGCTGATTTGAACAACTTTTGGATAGAATACGATCGTTTGCGAGAGCAAAATGACGACACAGAGTATGGCAACACTTTTGTTGAATGTCAATTTGAATACATGTTCCTTACATTTTGAGGAGCGCTCATAAGTTCGATTACGAGACCGACTTGTTTTCAATGAGTTCTCCGTGGTGCCTACTGACGTAATAGGTGTATTTGCTAAGCGTATGGTCAATGTGATTCTGGAAGCGCATTCTGAAGCCGCAATGATTCCTAGAGTGCAAAATAGATAAGCCAAGGGGAAAACAACAGTAGATACCAGGAAAGTGGGATAGAAGAAGACAATATATGGGAAAAATACAGTATTACCAATCTCATACCTTAAATAAGATGTTGCTGGCAATGCAGAGAGTGTGATTATAATGAAAAATATCATGCTGAGAAAACCTGAAAAGGCGCGTGTGTTTTTGGCAAGGAGCGAGATAGCACCAATAATAATCGGTATTAGCCCCAGCAACAAGGCTCCTTGGAATGGATCGTAGTTCTGATACCAGTTCGCAAACCCTGTAATTGTGTAAAGTACTGGGAGAGTCTGGAAAGCGATGCCCAACTGAGATGAAACCGCATTTGAGATGATGGAATTTCCGAACTCCCTGATTGCGATATATCCGAAGATTGTTCTTATGTTTAACAGAGTGAAAAAAACCACGAACAGAACAGTAACTTTAACGTTTTGATGAAGATTTTGAATAGCTGTTGTCTTTGTTGTGCTGAAAAGAGCCTTTCTCATAGTGTCGTAGAGAATGAATAGGAACACTATTCCAATTGCATATACAAAGGTACGTGGGTCTTGGATCGAGAGAGAGACCACGGCAGCTAATACGAAACTTTTGACAATATAAATTCTGTTTTCTGTTGTATGAAAGTCTGCGAAGACATAGTCAAGTGTGACTACAATCAATGGCAAAAAAGAAAGGTATGGGTACCCAAAAGCGCCTCCGAATTGAGGATTCAAGATATAAGGAATGGTCAAAGTGTTCGCAAAAATAACTGGTAGAAGAGAATTTTGGCTATATCGAGTGAAATACTTTCTGAATAGGTATCTGATCGAAAATGCCATTGAAAGAAATGTGGCCACATAGTTGATAATGTGCAGGGAAAGGTAAATGAGAAGTATCGGAACATGGAGAACCAATAAAAATTGCCCTATGAAGTTCAGTGGTGACATTACACCGTTGAGATTGAAAATACTGTTGTAATTTTGTATGTATGATGGATAATCGATAGGAAGCGAGGATAGGACCCCTGAGAATTGCCGTGGTTGAGTTACTACTATCAAGAGGATGCTCGTAAGCATCATTATTGTTAAGTCTCTAATTGAACAGATATGATCTCTGAACAAATGTTTCAATATAGCAATCGCTCTAGTAAGCTGAACTTCCGCCAAATTAACACGACTTCCGAACTTTAATTTCATCAATCGATATACCCCTTCAACATGAGTTCGGCTATTGGTTCCGCCTTTGCAAAAAGCAGATGCTGGTCCTGCATAAGATCCTGTCTGATGGCTTCTATCACAACTATTCTCTCCTTGGCCGGAAGTGAAGGCAGTCTCTCATCCTTCGACTGGTTCTTTGCTCTCAGGGAGAAGATAAATGCGAATGCTAGCGGCACCATTGAAATGTGGTAGTGCAATCCATTCCAAGACATTCCCTTGAAACTGTCGAGACTGAGCAGATGCTTTGCATCGCGGTGTAACTGCTCTATGATCCATCGGATGTGTGCACACTTCACAAGGTGTTTCACGAAGCACCGTCCACTCCCCAGCAGAGGTACGTATTAAGTTCCCCACTGGCGGATATGTCCACCGCATTTTCAAGCAGCGGCCAGCAGACCCAGTCAGTCACATGCCGATGTGCGATGTATGGCGCCAGTTCCACTGCTGTTCCATTGGAAACGTCTCTTCTGTTCTGTGCCATTCGGTTTGGACGTAGCGTTTCAATTTTTGCAATTTTCGGCGGAGTAAATTTTTGTCAAAAAAGGCGGTGAATTCTTTACACATGCCCTTACTGCGGTGAATGGCGAGGGGATACGAATTTGTTGACTTCGGAGGAGTGGCACGTGTTGTGAGCCGTCGAGAATGAGCAACCAAGAGTGGAAGTCTCAACATGGCAAGAACTGCAAGCCTTGAAACGAGGATCAAGCCAGAACTGGCAACAGTTTCATTCGAAGCAGGTCGTCAACGGGAGACAACGAACCCATGAGGCTCAGTTATCACTGCGCAGATCGGCAGGCAATAATGAGTATTGAAGCCAGGACATGCAGCATCGCGTCGTACATATCGATAAATGCCAGCGGGGATGGGTGGCATACCACCAGATAATCGAAACGTTATAGGTTCTCAGCACGCTCGACTGTTGGGTCAGACTCAGGCTCAGATAATGTATATGGAAAAACAGTGGGAAAACATAAGGTCAACGCCAAATGGTCGCGCATCAGGAAGCATAGGGCGCTCAATCTTCCGGGACAGTAAGTGTTTGAAATGCCAATACAAGGGAGGGCTCTGGTGCATATCCCGTGTGCTCAATGCAGTAATGGACAACGCATACTGGGTATCAAACGGTTTGCAGTCCCTGACATCAATCCGTGAACATCTGCTTCAAGACCGGCCAACCGCCGTACACCGAACGGTGGTGTGAGCGGACGAGGGCTAATCGCCGTCTCCCACTTGATATTGCAGAGGCATTCCACTCACGCGGCATCGCTGAGATATCAGCAGTCCGCATCAGGAGCGACAACGGGATACATTTTGTCTGCTCCAAAGTCGAGCGGTGGACATATCCGCCAGTGGGGAACTTAATACGTACCTCTGCTGGGGAGTGGACGGTGCTTCGTGAAACA
>JAKBSX010000330.1 GCA_021844725.1 Actinomycetes bacterium
GCACTTGAGGTTCCTTGATTCATTGCCACAGGGATCCAAGGTGTTGGGCGTGGATATCATTACTCCTCATCATAGAGAATATTATCAAGGTCATGACAATGCCTGTTCACCACATGACGAAAAAAAATCCTGTTCCCATTCCATATCTGGTGGTGAAGAAGGGTACAAAGTTCGACTTGGTAATTTTGCACGGTTCCCATGCCACTTCTGAGGAAGAGTGTGAATGTTCCAAGAAAGTAAGTCAAATAGTTGAATATGCAACCGAGCAAATGGGATTTGGAGCTAAAACGTCTATTGGATACGGATGGATGAAGATAGATGAGAGAAAGAAGCAGGTAGATGAGCTTCAGAGAAAGGTGGCAGAGGAAAAGCGCAAGAAGCTGGAGGAGGAAAAAGCCAAAGCAGCACAGGCAGACGCTGAGCGAAAGGCTGAGCGCGAGTCTTTGAACGAAGATGAGCGATGGGCTTACGATCGCGTCGAATCTGTGAAAGCGGCTGGTGCTATAGGCATGAAGCGGGCTACCATTGTGAAGCGGTGTCTAGAGAATATCGATGACTCCACGAGTCCAGAACGGCTGAAAGCGCTCGGTGAAATGCTGAAAGATAAAATCATGGAAAGGCGGTTACTAGATAAATCCAACAAGAAAAATCCAGCTAAGGATGATGAGTATCAGGCATCAGTCGCAATCAAAGAACTAACGGAGGGAAAAGTACCCAAATGGGGCGGGCAATGACCACCTGGCTGGTCACTCGTCACTCTGGCACTTACGGATGGGCGACAAGCCAAGGAATGAAGTTTGACCGAATAATTACCCACGTTGTACCTGAGAGAATAGCAGATATGATCAATCCGGGTGACGAGGTGTACGGTAACCTACCCCTCTACCTTATCGCCGCTATCTGTGAACGCGGTGGGCGATACTTTCAACTGGATATGAAGGTGCCAGAGTCCAAGAGAGGTGAGGATATGCCTGAGCAGGACATTGAACAGCTGAAGCCTCAATTCAATGAGTATAGAGTTGAGAGGTGCTTATGAAGATCCATTTTGTTGTGGCTTCTGAGCAGGTGATGCAGAATATAGTACCCAGGGAGGGCAAAACTGGCGATATCTTCTGCGAGTTTCTTGGCCGCCTCCTTCGTATCATTCGTAGCACCAGATCTTGTATTGTAATATGCCAGTGCAGAGATGAGACCGTTGCTCATCACCAATGATGCGGAACCTTTTACAAGGTTGCGATATTGCTTGAACCAATGCTCCTTGCTGCGTTCTTTTGCGATCTTCCATGCCCCCTCGGCACGATCTCTCTCGGTGCCGCCAAGAGACGATAAACCCTTACCCGACTGGGGACCAGTCTGACCACCCACCATCACTGCATACCTCCTTCTGGTGAGCCGGGATCTTCACCATCCATAGGGTCCGATATCGATACGTGTACCAATCCCCTTCCAGTAGTCGCATTCCCACCAAATTGAACAGTGTGTCCAGATATTTGTTCCCTGATCCAGGAGAGCATTTCATTTGCATCGTGTTGCGACCCTTTCCTTCTCTCGCGAGAAGCAAGCACGATCCCACTCAGTATGGACTCTGGTGGCAAATTCTCGATATAGAACAATGCTCCATCAGCAGCAGTACCAGTATCATCATCGATTCTAACATGAGCTTCCACCGAGGTGGTGCTGGTAATGAAGTACTCGAAGTCGGAGTCACTGATCATGACCAAGTCGGACTTTATCTTTTTCGAGAAGAATTCTGACCCATTAGTATCGCCAGATGAACCGAACAGATAACCGGACAACGACTCCGCGACTTTACGCAGTTCCTCAGACACTGTAGCCTCGAAGGTAAAACTCTCTGCCGACACTACATCCCCGCTCCCTCCATTCAGGAGTGGCGACTTCGTAGCAGCAAGCGCTTTACCTGGTTCTACATCAACATCAACATCAGGAACCTTCCACTCATGCTGTTCCCCTACAAGATCGAGTTGGCGCCTAAAGCGCGCCAATGAGACCGGAGAGCAGAGATAAATGAATGCCTTTACTAGGGAACGCACGGGGTAGGCCACCAGTGCTGCATCGGTGAAGCTCAGTGCGCCAGCGCCTTCACCGGGGTCTTCAGCGCCAAAAGCAGAGCTGATCATCCCATTCTCGTCATCCGTAGTGCCGAGGTGGTCCCTCAGTGCTCCCTTTATGCCTGAGCCCGGAAAGACAGGATAGGAGGTATGGCTTTCTCGTTGTATTGGGCTGTCGACCACTCCCAGACCCGTACCTGCCCCCATATGAACCGGTGCAATACAGTAGTACATTGCCAGGGATTTTGCTTCATACATTATCAATCACTTCCTTTCTTTATTTCTTTAGTCTTCATGCCAATGATCCTGCAACTTGCCGACCACGGCCCCAAGCTGTGCTATGCCAAATCCCTCGATGTTCCGGATTGGCTCTGTTTCATGGTCGACCAGTGTGTTTTTCACCAGGTATTCGTCTAACTCGCGGAGGCTGTCCTTGTCTCCCTTGCGTAGCTTCAGATAGTAGACGGACCCAGCGACAACCGTCCTGACGGCAGGCTTGGGCCTCCTTGCGTGCATGTCCCAGCCAGATGCCGTATCAGGCCTTGGAAACGACAGGGAGATCAGTTCGGCCTCGAGACCATTGAACGAAAGATGCCATCTTCCATCACCATCTTGCTCAAAGAGCGCAGGCAACCAACCGTGGGTAAAAATGCCTGGCGTGAGCAACACAATCTTGAAGCACCGCGACTTCACCATTTGATCGTAGTCACCTGTTGGACGATTATAGGTCACCTCTTTATAAGATACGGCTTTCCCGTCGCCACCAAGACGGAGGAACCCCTGATTGGGCAGTGCCTCAGC
This sequence comes from Actinomycetes bacterium, assembly GCA_021844725.1. Next base: position 2,871 of record JAKBSX010000330.1, read on the forward strand.
CCCTGCAATGCCGACCACATATCCGGTGGAATAGCCACCACAGCTGTGTAGACGCAGGAACCTGGCTGAATAGAGCATACTTTCCTGCGCGGTCCTGGTATCAAGATCAAGACCAATGCCGACTCGTGTGTCATACGAGTAAATATCGTTGGACGCTACAGTATCGACAGTAGCCGAGCCGTTTAGGTAGTCTTGGTATCCCTGACCACTAATAAATCCAGATGAAGTTTTTGTTCTCCTGCTCGTCACCAACGTCGACAACTGCTCGGTTACCGCACTACTTGTAGCAACCTCGGGCGAAGGCGATATCAGACTTGCAACCTTTGCAACTTCAACCTGCTCATCGCGTTCTTTTGCCAAAGCGACATCGGACGGCGTTGCAACAAGTAATTCAATCTTGCCATTATTACCGCCATCTCGTTGTATCCTTCCAAGAGTCAGCCATCGCAACCTAAAGGTACCTGGTGACTCAGGGCTGCCGAGTTGCTCGCCAACGGAGCACTGGGGCTTCTTACCAGCTTGAAAGTCACGTTGCTGATCTGGACTCAGTAAACTGAACAGTAGGGACCGGAATGCGCCTGCGAATACCGAAGGTGGTGGGATGATGGAAGTTTCGCCAAAAGCACCCTCGTCTCCAAACATCCGATTACCCCTGAAGGCCAGGATATCGAGCGGCTCCACAAAAAACCATCTATCCGTCATCGAGATACCACCACTTCTTTCGTACCTTGTTCCTCAAGTACTTCTGCCACCGCGTCACTCTGATATCTCGCGATGAACTCCACCACCCCGAGGAGACCGCTCAGATACTTGTTTGGCAGCCGTGCGTATCCATTATTTATAGAACCTGAGTCCGATCGAGTAGCAAGTGCTAAATCAACCAAGTCGCCACAGAGCTTCAAAACATCACCACCAGGATCAGGCGCTTTATCGCCAACATCAGTATCGCCACTCAGCTGCTTTGCCAATGCACTAGTGATCATGTCCCGCCAACTTTCCATGCGCTCGTTATCTCCTGGATCGGGCGATGAAAGTTGCTCGAGGAAGGACCTCGCGATAAATATTGCTCTTCTGGAAACTTTTTTATTCAGCAGATTCAGGAGATGTTGCATTAGGGTCGCTGGTGCTCGATCGCTTATGTAACCCTGATATTCTGGCGGATCGAAGCTGGCCACCACCGACTCTTCACCACCTGAGCGCTTCAAGACTCTGATGCAAAAAGCATTGCGCCCAGATGATTTGGCAATCCTCTCGGCTTCATCCAACTCTCGCAATACCGCAAGAAGAGGATAGCTGTAATGAGCAATGACTAGTCCTGCGCTTATCGTAGCCTTGGATCCCATGCAAAGTGAGAGCTGCCCATCAAGCATTGCCCATCCACTCCCAAGTTTAACATTGTCATTGTCCAAATTACGGCCAAATTGGTCGCCAGGTTTGGTACCTTGGTAAAACTGCTTCAGCTTGCCAAGCGCAGGCAGGACATTATCCACTGGAAGGAATGCCAGAAGATCGTCTCCACCCGAGTAAACAACCTTACCTGAAAGAACATTTTCGATCAGATACGGAGCCGCCTTGGATGAGAAGGTACTCAAGGCACTTGAGATTGACATATGCCTACCCGGTGAAGAGAGTCTTGTTGCCTCTAAATAGCTTTTCAGAGATGGATTACTCTCAGCAACGGACTCGAGCATCTTACAAATTTCTTGGTGGAACGCCTCCTTATAACACATGCTATGACCGCCATCATTATCAGTACCGACATTGTCACCCGAAAGCAACTTCCCCATCTGATCTCCGTCGGATTTCAAGATCGCGTAGTAGGTGTACTTTTCTACCTTCTCTAGCCCGATATTCTTTAATTCCGTGTAACAATTATCTAACTCATTATCCGACCCACTCCTATATAACTCAAGTACAGC
>JAKBSX010000331.1 GCA_021844725.1 Actinomycetes bacterium
CCTCAAGTCATGTCTTTGAAGGGACTTCCGTACATAGATGCCGCCAAAATGAGTGGGATGAGTGACGTAAGGATTGTATTCAGGACAATCATACGTAAGAATGCCGTCGACAGTAAGATCACCCAAACCAGGATATCCGAAAACTGCTTCAACATATACAACCCTTCCCACGAGGCCTGCAAGTGAGAATGTAAGCAACGAAACGATTGGAAGCAAGGAGTTCCGCATAATGTACCTGAGTGCGATTAGCCTTTGCTTCAACCCGCGAGACTGAGCAGCCAGTACGTAATCGCTCTGAAGAACTTCCTGAATCGAGCTCCTGAGCACGAGATAGTACTCCCCCATTAGCGAGACTGTGAGCGCGGTAACAGGAAGGACACCATGAATAATAACCGAGTAAATGTAGTGGGAACTACCAAAAGTCATGCTTGGGTTCACTGACCCGAATACTGGAAACCAGCCCAATACAACCCCAAAGACCCAAAGCAAAACTATAGCGAACCAATAAACAGGAATTGAGTGAAAGGAGAGACTCATGTAAAGTGAAATGACTTCGAACTTGCCTCCCCGCCTTGTAGCGGACACCATGGCCATTGTGAATATCAACAGGAGAGCTAAGCCCAGACTTACGAATATCAAACCCATTGTCCAACCAATACGTGTCGCTATCAGACTCGTCACAGATTGTGGATAGTACAAGAACGAAGTTCCGAGATTCGGCGGCCAGCTGAATATTCCTTGCATGTAGTGAAGATACTGCACCAGCAGCGGCTGATTGAGTTGATACCTAGATTCCAGAATTGCCTGCTGAGTGATCTGACCATACCCTCCAGCAGTGTTGATTTCAGCTGCGTTGCCGGTCACTAAATGTGGGAGTATGAAGTCAAGATTAATCACTAGCAACACGATTGCAATCGAAATTATGCCGCGACGCACTAGATAGTGCAATTCCTAACTAGGCCTCCAAATCATGCAAATGCAAATCTTGACATGGTCGCTCAAGGATCTTATGTGCGTGAAGAAAAGGTACGAAGATGAAAGCCATCTTGGTTAATACCTTTCCTTCCGCGTTAGGCTTCCAGTTAGGTCTATCCGGCTTACCACTTTTCACGACGTCTGAGACTCGCGAATCCCACGTATAACAATCCGAGTGTTGCTACTACAGCGACTAGTCCCAGCCCAGGATATGCAATTCCTGTACTGCTCTTAGATGAGCTCGAAGTCGTTGTGGTCGAGCTTGTTGTGGTTGAACTTGAGACCGAGTTAGTAGACGTACTGGAGATGGTTGACGTTGATGGCGATGTTGTCGTAGACGAAGTAGAAGACGAGGTCGAAGTCCCGCAGGTCATTCCTATCGGACACAGCGACGCAAGGAATGTCTTGTTAAGCGCGACACCTGTGTCGAGCAAATTGTTTGCGACATATTGCGGACTAACAAAATTGAAGTTTTGGGTGTTGTATATCCAATCTTCTACAGGGTAGGCAAGTGTGATAACTGGGAGGCTGGTTGACCAAATGTTTTGAATGTTTGCTAATGCGGGCTTTATTATTGCAGGGTTGTTTGTGTTCAGAACTGCGGTGCTATTCCCTACCCAGTTGGCATAAGCGCTTGGCGGGTTTAGGAATGGACCGTTTTGACAGGCGAATGCGTCGTAGTTTGACAAGCAAACAGACTGAGCATCAGTGAATGGGCTTCCAACATTCGATCCAACAGCGCTTTCTAAAACCAGTCCATGAGCAACTTCACTAGTTTGGGGTTTGTTTGAAGCAGAAATGAGCGCTCCCAAACCAGCATTCTGTTCATTGACTTTGAATCCAAGGTTTTGTAGATCATTCTGTACCATTTGAGCCATAACTGGATCGGTAGATGCACCAGTGTCAGCAAAGAGATCGAGTGTGATGTCAGTCCCATTCGGAAACTGCAAGTGCCCATCAGACCCCTTGTTTATTCCCATTGTACTGAGCAATTGGAGAGCGGTACTTGGAGAGAATGAGTACTGCTTCTGGTTTGGTGTGTAGTACGCTGTTCCTGGAGGGAAAGACCCTTGTGCGTTGTAAGCTGTAGTGCCCTGGTTGTTCCATACTTGTTGTAGTATTGCAGATTCGTTGATTGCGTAAACGATTGCCTGTCTGAACTGTGTGAAGTTGTATGGGTAGTAAGAAGAGTTGAGCAACATGTGAACTTCTTCGTGCCCAGTGATTTGGGCTAACTGCAGGTTTGGATTCGCAGCGAGTGTTGATGCGACATCTCCAGGATCGACGAGTCCTAGATCAGCTTGATTTGCTATGAGCTGAGTTGGAATGTTTGAGGTTGATTCCAAGTAGCTGATGATCACAGCGCAGGCTCCCGGAAGCGGGTTGTAGTACGGGTTTCTAGTTAATAGGGCCTGCGTGTCGCCGGACTGGTAGTTGCTCACTTCAAACGGCCCATCTCCCACTACGTTAACGCCAATTCCAGTGAAGTTGGGGCCAACACTTGTTGCTTGTTTTGGAGCAATTGAAGTGAAAACTGGGTCGCTTATCGTTTCTGGGAAGTAAGCATTAGACTGGTTTAGAACAAACACAGCTGAAGTACTGTTTGGAGCATATTCCTGTTTCACAAAGAGATGCGCATTCACGAAATCATAAGAGGGGTTGAACGCGAAGTTCGGCCCCATTGTCGCCAAAATATCTGCAGATGTAACCGGTGTGCCATCAGACCACATCAGACCTGGCTTGACATTCAGCGTCCATGTGGTATAGTTGTTACTAGGCACCATGGAACCCAAAATCGAACTGCTCTGGTCGACAACTCCGTAAGGATTTCTGAAAGGCTGCAACGTCGCATACATAATGTATTGAGTAAACCCTCCCGCCTTGTTTGCGGTCAGATGGTTGAACCCATTCGGCACACCGCTAAGAGCGGCAGCGATACGAATGGTTTGGTTAGTAGGGCATGATGTCGAAGAACTAGTAGCGCCTGAAGATACTGGAACAGTATTGAAAAATCCGATCGCAAAGAGCGAAGCTAAACAGATAGCGGCGATTGTACGGCGGTTCATACTTCTCAGCCGTAAAGTGGGGACTCTATTAAATGTTGCTCTAACTCCAGGACTTGGGAAAGTGGTTAGATGGGATTGTGGTCAGTGACCTTGTGACTGGTAGCGTCTTTCTGTTCTGACCATGTCAATGCTCCTATTCCGTATGCTTCAATTAGAATCGACTCGACTATCATTCTGTGAAAGACGTCCTTCAACAGCTGCAGGCGAATGATTGGCTCCTTGATCAGGTGGAAGACGTTGAACCTGCTTGCAAGTATCAAATTTGCGAGAAGCCAAGCGTTGTAAAGGATGAGCGCGTAGTGAAAATACAGCATCCGAATGGAATGATTCCTGCTCGTAGTCCTCGCCCTGAGCTGCCCGACAGCGATGTATCCGGTTTCAAGACCCCAGCGCGTTCTGTAATCTTTTGGAAGCTTGCTGATGTTCCGGAGTATGTCTCCCCTCGGAATGTTGGTTGCAAAAGCTATGTACTTCTTGAGTGGGTCAGTTTCATTTTCTGATCCAGCCTTCCGGAGTATCACAAGAGTGAACTTGCAGGAATCATCGCCAGAACCCATCGTGTATTCCGAGATGTATTCTCTCTTTCCTTCGAAGTACTCCATCATCGCCTTCTTTATCCCAGAGTTCTTTATCGCGGGCGTCAGGAACAGCTGGTGCAATCTGTTCAGCATGTTGATGGTCTTGCAGTCAAAGAAGCCCCTGTCCATAAGCAGCAGCGCAATCTCGATCTTGAGTGCCCTGGAGTTGAGGATGAGTTTCCGAAGAATTGCGCTCTTCTCGTCGAACAGAGCGAAGTGCTCGCACGAGATTTGAGCCCTCCTTCCAGCCTCAACGCACTGGAGTGTCATGTTCTCCTCGAACGTTGATGTTCCTCGTTCAGGCTCACCTCTCCTCAGGAATCCTCCGTCAGCATTTGGATCGTACCTTCTGATCTTCTGCGTGTCAACGCCAGCAATTATTGGGGCGGAGAATATCTTGTATGAAGCGAGCTGCTTGACAGTGGAGTTTAGGGCCTCTTGGAGCTTCAGCTCCATCTCGCTCTCGTTGATTTTCCTGATCGTCTTCCTGATCCACGAGCCAGATGGAATCCTTCCCGACAGGAGGGGCTCGTTTACTGTAAAGCTCTCTGAGAGGGATTCAGCGTATCCGTTGCTGATTGAGAGCTCTATCAGCGAGCAGTGAAGGTCCATTTCATCGAACGTCGCGTTGTCTTTTTTTGATGTTGGTATAGAGACTTCCCTCGACATGATTTCGACAGCCTTTTCAAAAGACTCTCTCGATGCTTCAACCTCGTACGCCATCTTCAGAGAAGATTTTGAGTGCATGCTCCAAGGTGCATTAACACTGAGGCCTAAAGCTTGGATTCGCGAAAACTGCGGCTATCAGAGCTTGTTTCTGGCCGAGATGGCGTACAGGCCTTGGAGCTATCGGCCAAAATAAGGCCTACTTCATGAGCTAAACGCAAAATCTCCTGGTCACCTTGCGGCTTGCCATAATCCCTTAAACAAATAGTGCAAGTCCAAGAATAGTTATGTTCACCTAGAACTTTATTCAAATCAGCTTTAGTTTTTCAGTCTCGTTCGTGATTATGAGACTAGATCTAACATGATTTCGCTATGACCATTGAGTTAGTTAAGGTTTCTTTCTAACTATTGCAGAGTTCAGGACATGGGATTGTGCCGAGATGGGAAAGTGCTCAGGATCAGGGCGATAAAGAACTCTGGGATAAAGAAGGCGAT
>JAKBSX010000332.1 GCA_021844725.1 Actinomycetes bacterium
TTTAGAGTGTGATGTGAATAGGCCGACTGAGCCGGAAAGCTTGGCCCGTGACCTGAGCCTTGAAACGTACTCAGCCGAGAGCCCGAAGACTCTGGCCACTTCAATGCCAGACACACCGGCATCGGTGAGTGAGACAACAGACATGTTGCGCAGGCCAATATCAGAGGAAGGGAAACAAAACATCACCCTCGGCCCGAAGCGTATCATGGAGTCACCGCTCACCTCTTGGCGCTGGAGCGTCCATGGCTCGGGCATCCCCGGAAGCTGCATTGTAAGCGTTTGTTCCACGACCTCATTCTACCAAAGATTCCTCCTAGATATTGATCTATATATGAATATTATGCTACAAAGGATAAACCTGGTCAAGAGCCTGAGGGGAGCCTACTTCGGGAGGTCTGAGGCGTGCTCAGTAAATCTGGGACGTCTTCGGCATCGATGCCCTTCTTCCGGCGAAGGAAGGTGTGGAAGTTAGTTGCCGATTAGCGGATAATTCGACACCAGTGATTGCCTACTTTTGACCAAGGAACTCAAGGTGAATGCGCAATTCACGATCAATCATTATGATTGCGTCAGTCGGATAATTCGGCAGACAGCTGATTCCTTATTGCAGTCGGCAGCTGTGCTTTCCTTATCATTGCTACTGCATATATTGCTGCACTTACTACCGATCCAATGAAATAACCGAGGTTGGTGTGTGCAAAGATTCCATTTGCTAAAAAACCGGTGAATACCGGAGTGGAAGTGAATAGCAAGCTCACAATCACACCTGCAGCCCATGCGCAGACTGCAGACAGATTCAGTTCTTTTCGGGGAAACGGTTGCTGGGCACAATACAGTTGTTGAAGCTCGGGCTTGTGGTACTTGTAGTGAATGGCCATGTCGACAATAAATACGGCTGCCCACGTGGCAATCCCGCATGCAAGCAATTCTATGAAGCTGGTAAACAAGCCCAGAAACTCTTGTCTGGCAGAGATAACATACGCTCCCATCAGAAGTATCAATGTTCCGTCGATGAGCACGGTCTTGGAGCGCTTGGCTCTAACACCGAGTACCAGCAGATTCAGGCCCGATGAGTATAGACCCATGACCATTTGGGCCATCAAGCCAGTGAAAGCCGCCAACAAATACGGGATAGCCATCCAGGATGGGAGTTTGGTCTCGAGTGCTGCAATCGGGTTTGGATTCGCGGCAAGGTTGGGAATGGTGTTTGACAGGAGTATTCCGACAACTATTAGAAGAAATAGTGGAACAGTGGAACCGAGAGTCGTCCACCAAACAATCGATCTATTGGACTCATTCCTGGGAAGGTGGCGAGAATAATCGGCACTCAGATTAGCCCAGCTAATTCCGCCGGCGGCTGCAACAATGCTAATTCCTCCGAGCACGTTTTCCCATGAACCGGATTGGGCTGATGCAAGTGTTTGCCATCTAACCCGTTCGAGAAGCAAGGGTAGCAGAATAAGGGTGAAAAGGCCCAGTATCCATGAAACATGAAATTGTATTATCGCTATTGTGGCGTGGCCGAGCCGACCGACTGTCAGTAATATTGCCAAAACTAGTACAACTGCGATCACCCCCCAGGTGGTAGTGGTGGTGGAAATATGCCATATAGTTTCAACCAGTGCGAGTAGAACTTCGGCTGTTACAACGGCTGTCACAACTTCCCAACCCAGCAGGCTTATCCAGCTGACAACTGCTGGCCCGAGATTTCCCTTGTTCCCGAATGGCAAGCGGGATAAGCTGAGAGTTGGTGAGCCTCCCCACTTGCCAGCAACACTTAGCACTCCAACTACAAAGTAAGATAGGAAGCTTCCTACGACAGCTGCAAGCACGCCTTGCCAGAGGTTGAGACCAATTGTCATAAGTATTGCACCGTAAACCACTGCTATGATGCTGATATTTGCGGCCATCCATACCCAAAGAAGCTCCCGGGAGCTGCCGTGGCGATCAGCATCTACTATGGTTTCGATTCCATGGGTTTCTATAGACCAAGGGCGGTCAGCTGTTGGGTAGGGCGTGGTCCGGCTCACGCGAAAAAACATAATGAGATATCCTCGTCTCGTTTCTGCAGTGTCCACATGCGGTTTTACCAATGCAAGGCCGATCTCCTGGCTTGCCGGATCATAATCCACTCTGCCTTCCCATGAACTGAGCACAGTGACATTTAGAGGGGACTCCCCGGTCACAGTGACGGGACCCGCTCCGGATTTTCACCGGCTTTCCGATTATCCCTCAAAGAATTTCTCATTGGGCACCTCGCAACCTGGTGAAAAATTACTATTGTCCGGGTGCAAAAACAAATCGTCTTATGCCTCCCCGGTTGTATATTCAAAGCTGGTTGGGTCAAATGATCGTCACCTCATTAGACAAGAGGTTGATGAACCGTGTTCACTATAAGGTCAAAGAACGCTGTGTACTCGAAATATCCTGGCAATCGACATGAGCCAAACTGCTTCCGCTACCTTGGGCAATTCAGTCTTGATTGGGACAGTTAAGCGACTCGAAAAATGACAGTATTCTGAGGGATTACCAAGCTTCGAGCGGTCGAAAATGTGAGGCGGCCTCACTTTTCCTGAGATGTCCGACGCATAATCTGCTGGTAATTGCCAATTATTATGTTTGGGTCAATACGGCCTAACGGCCTAAGCATTCTAGATTTCTCCGCTTCACCATAGCTGCTTTCGCTATGACCCGGGAACAATTATCTCGAATGCAACCCGTTAGGGGACTAGAGAAGGCCGGTCAAGTATCAGTGCAACCTCGGCCAGAGACGCAACACGCTCGAACGGCCTCTCAGCAATCACTGCCGCTAAGCCCATCGCGTTTCACAGTTCCGCCATCGCCGCTTGAACAGGAGCAACTGGAAGCATTACGACGGAGAGAGCGTAAACAAGGTTTTCAGCAATTTCAGCTCCCGCTGAAGAAACACTTGTTCGGCGCTTCTAACAGAATCCCCTGGTGAGTATAAATGGCTATAGTAGAATCGAAACGTGTCAACCGATGAGGTCCTAGTGCTACTCGCAGTTGGAATGATCCTGTAATTCCTGGGGACAGCTTCCGTTGCCATTAACTATCTTCGGGGTGCAGAACTCGCCAGGCAAATGCACGAGAAAATTACTGCTATCCAACTTGCGTCCAGCGAGGAACGTGCTTCGGGGTTGTACCAATTAAGACATTCGGATGACGCTTCTTATGCCAACGCTTCTGCAAAGAAGGTGGAGGAACAAGCTAACAACCTAATCGATGAAGCCATGAGTCACTTGAGCACACGATTGTACTTGACATTAGGCCTCATCTTCTACTTCATCAGCGCAGTTTTGGAATTCGCTGCCGGAGTGGATGCCCTTAACGGACGATAGAATGCTCTTTAGCCCACAATTCCTTCTCTTTCTTCACCCCGGCACGTGTGCGCACGTGTTGCCCTGTGTGGCCTTTTCTCCCAGAGACGATGTTTCACCGCCTAGAAGTAAGAGGTTTTATACAAATAGGCGAGAAATAGCACACGACGGCAAATCTACCGACTGACAGCTTCTCACGTGGGCTTTTGCCGTTTCGCACGTCCAGAAAGGCTCAGGACGGATAGGGACTAAACCAATAATGTAAACCGTGACCTGCACTTGTGCACAAAAGTGGTTCGATTTATCGGCTCTGACCTGCGTTTATATAGTACTTTTACGATCGCAGACTTTAGTTGAGCAGCCTTGACTTGCACTTATGGCAAAAAAGAGAACCATTTGTATTTTTCCCGCCTTCCGGCCCTCTCGCTAAATACATAGAATCGCCCAAAACAAGGTGCTCATCCGTTTCTCTGCTTTCGGATGTCTCCCTAATCGGGAGGGGTGTAGCGTCTCTCCTAGGTCCCGTTCTGGCTCGGTAGTGGGGTCTCGTTTCCGGGCTTCGGCCGCCCTGTTTCTCGGGACTTCGGTTTCGTCTCTTCCTGGCTGTCCCGGGGTTCTGGCTGCCTTGGTGTCTTCCCCCTCCCCACTGTTTCGAGACGTAATAATCGACATGTAGACGATCATAAAGATTCTAGGCCCGAGTGTTTGGCTTGGATTGCGAAGATCAAACATTTGGCGGCCCTAGCCCTACAATCTGCTCGGGCGCTCCTTATTTACTATCGAATCGATGGTAAATAGATCCATTAATCCAGGTAAATAGTGGTTTTATAAAGGAGATATGCTCAGATCCAAACGTCGCATGAGTTGTCCTCAGGATTCGCTATCACACTGAGGTATACGCCCTTCGCCTGGTAGCTGTCCGCCATAGCGGAGCACTCGGTCATGAATTCAAGGCTCATTGCGGCCCTCTTTCGCAGAGTGTCTTCGCCGCCCAAGGTTAGCCACTGAGGGTTCGAGAGCGCCAATCGGCGATAGGTCGGATTGCCTCGGCTCAACCATTTTGGGGCCTAAAATCTGCTCAAGATACTCGTATTTTACCATCGATTCGATGGTAAAAAAAAACTATTGTCCCAGGTATATAGAGGTTTTATAAAAGAGATATCTCTGTCATCTTTCACATCGCTACGAACCTGGTACTTAGTCATAACCAGATCTGCGTATCTGGAAATTATTGGATCAGATTCAAAGAGTGATTCACTGCCAGAGAGTCTCTCTGAAATCGCGTTGGCCATAGCAGGCCACAAAGCCTTGTCCAGATCCAACTCGGTCAGTATCATTAGGATTCTCTGTCTTGGACCCTTTTCGCTTCGATACGACTCCACCAGCTGATATTTGCTGTAGGTTACCCCAGTCTTCTTGTTGGTTGTCTTGA
>JAKBSX010000333.1 GCA_021844725.1 Actinomycetes bacterium
AGATCATTTAGCTAGATTCTTTCCGTTTCCAAAGATATCGTCAAGCTTTGTCGACTATTACGCAGCTGTCTCTAAGGTAAGTGAGCAACAGCTACAATCGTATGCGAGTCGACCATCTGTTATACTTCCTCCAGCAGTAAGCAGTAATTTTAGTGATAAGTCAAGATCTCCACCATTCGAGCAAAGAGGAATTGACTTACTATTCCTTGGAAGGATCCTTCCTCAAAAAAGACCCGATATTCTGATCAAATTCACCGAATATCTGATCACGCGAGGGCACAAAGGCATTAAGACTGTAATAGCTGGAAGAGCGTCAGATAAGGTTTATTTGGATGATATTGAAAAAACAATCAGGGATAAGAAACTTGAGCCCAACATATCTATTATCGATCAACCTTCAGACGAAGACTTGATTCCTCTATTCTCATCATCGAAAGTGAATGTATTGTTCAGCACTACCAAGGATGTCTACGGCAAGAGGAGGTCACATCCAGAACTTGCACCATTCACTGTAATTGAAGCCGCATCTTGCGGTACGCCATCTCTCTTGTCGGATTTTCCCGGGGCTGAAGAACAGGTTATTCATGGAAAAACGGGGTTCATTATAGATGAGAACGACATGAGCTCCGCTTTATCGATACTTGATAGATTGATAAGCTGTGAGCAGGTATGGAACCCCATGTCGTTTTCTGCACGGCAGTTCGTGCTTTCTGAACGCACTTTTCCCATAGTGACAAGGAATTTCGTCCGATTTTTGAACAGTATAAGAAATGGTGAATTATGAAGGTGGCAGTTGTCATTCCAGTAATTTACAGGCCATACGGAGTGAGAGAGAGTCTTTTGTTGGCCAAGTCATTGGCCGATGAGGGTGCTAAAGTAGAAGTGCTTATTCATACTGCAGACAGTGATGCTTTCACTGATATCAAGAATCATCTCGGAAACTTGGCTGTATTCTGTCTTAATTCGAAGAAGCACTTACGGCCATCTCACGCTAAGTACCTCTTCCATCAATTAACAAGGAGACTCGACAGAGAATTGGCTAATGTATTGAAAGAACGTCATGCTATTGATAGGTACGACGCCATAATTGTTTGCGCGAATGAAGGTCATTGGATACCAGAGTATGTACTAAAATGGAGAACCGATTCCCGTCCTGTTTTGGGTGTTTACGTTCAGGAATTGATTGACCACGTCATACTGCTGAGACGTGAACGATCTTTTGGAATAGTGAGATCGTTTCTTTCAGCGCTACTGCCCTTGTTACACTTCATAGAACAAAAGAGACTCTCCCTCTTCGACGTAATGTTGCCCAACTCTAAATGGACATCACAAATTCTTCGATACTTGTATGGTTTTGAAACAGATATGATCATATCGATACTAGATTTGAAAACGTTCGCCAGACCTGCTGATGCCGTCAGGAAAGATTACATTGCGTTGCCAACCTCCAGTCTTGATGAAAATGCGAAAAGTATTGCGGTCAGGCTATTCTCAGAAGGTATCAAGTTGATCAGTTACGGTCCCGAGTGTGTGAATCCTGTACCATATGTGGGTTTTCTCAGTGACTCCGAAATGATAAAGTTTCTATCTGAAGCTAAGGCAACGCTTTTCTTATTTGACTATGAAGGTCTGGGCCTTATCCCTCTGGAATCTCTTGCAGTCGGGACCCCAGTAATAACATACGACAAACAAGGACCACTTTCTGCTCTTGAAGCCGCCCCTAATGATTGTGTATTATTCGGCCATACTTATGAAGACTTGAGGAATTACTGCAACCAGTTTATACACAGCGAGAGTCCTCCCTGCAAAGAATGCGTTGATTTCATGACTGTATTTTCACCAGAAAGATATGCAAAACAGCTGATCTGTATATTAAGAGAATGTGAGGAGAGGCAAGATGGAAATTAGTCCTCACGTTGATAAATATATTGGAAAAAATAAATTTACCCTTTTTTGCGTACTCGCATATTTTGCGATCGACGCCATTGTGTTTAGAGCGAATCTGTGGCCATCTGGTTTTCCTCAAGGAACAAATTCCTTGGATTTTTACTCATATCTTTATTTCACTAGAAAGTTCGGGCTGTCCACTTGGTATGCCCTTACTGATTGGGGTCAACCTTATCCGGGCTTCACTGGTCCCACCATACTTAGTCCGCTTGCATATCTGAACTTCACATTCGCGACGAGATTGGTTGAGTTTGTCTCCTTTTTCCTATCCGGCTACCTCAGTTATTTGGGTTTGCGTCGCATTGGCATCAATAACATTGGTGCGCTTGTAAGTAGCATCTATTACATGCTGAACGCCGAAACATCTCAGTTCTTTGATGGCCATGTGCCTGCCATGATTTCCATTGCATTGTTTCCGATTCTGTTTTGCATGGTTTACGATCTATTCAGGCATCCCACAATCGTTCGGTCCATTGTGACCGCCTTGTTGCTGTACATACTAGCTTCGATTGGCGATATTGGAATCATGTACATGATCCTCTTCTTTACTATTCCAGCTGCTATTGTCCTAATTATTGTGAGGAACATCAAGAGGCTTTATACAAGCAGAGAGATTTTGGCAATTTCGTCAGGTGCAGTTCTCTTCGTTCTGCTTTTGTTGACATGGCTGGTGCCGTACTATCTCGGTGCCAGACCACAATATACAACAAATGTAACCGTTGTGACATTAGGCTTTGAACTAACCAGCGGAGTCAATATAGTGCTGGCCTTAAGTGGCTTCGTTAGAGATAACTCATATATTCTATATGGGTACGGTCTTCAGACCTATTCGATTTTGCCCCCTTCCGAATACTGGTTATACTTGTCTGTGCCAATTTCACTATCGATATTCGTGTTCCTCAAGAGAAATTGGAAGATTGCAATACTGTTTGTCTCTGGCATGCTTTCAGTTGTTCTCGCCACTGGAAACAATTATCCGGTGTTGAGTGATTTCAATCGTTTCATTTACTCTAACGTACCGTACTTTGATTACATACCTGCGCTATTCAGATGGAACTTCTATGCCGTTTTCGTTTATTCTGTGATCATTGGTTTGCTCATTACTGAGTTAATTAAGCGTATCCAGCAATTGAACAACCATAATGGTGCACTACATTTACGGATCCCGCGCATTATGAACTTCCCCATATATTACAGACAGTTGCGTATTTTACTCGTTCTTCTAATTGTTGTTTCGTTCATATCAGTGGCCGTAGCTCAAAATTATTTGGTATTCGCAGAATCTCCCACCGCATTTCAATTCCCGCAGACTCACTTGCAGGGTTATGAATACATATCAAGCACCCCCCCGCATGGTAACGTATTGACAATACCGCTAGGTTCAATATACAGCAGAACGCCGTGGGGTAAGGTCTCTCAAAGCTCGATTTTCATGTCTCCATATTTGACCAATAGATCTGCAATTGTATTTCAGGCAGGAACACCAAGCTCTCTGCAACTGGACCAATTCGTGGGTAACGGACTGACTTACGCGTATTCGAACAACGTCACTAAGTTCCTATCAGCTGTGAACGTCCAGTATATTTCAACCACGAGATACGATAATTGGTCTCATGCATCGGACGCAATTTACAACCCTGCTGTATCTTATTATTCGCTTCAGAATCAAACCGGTCTCAATAAACCTGTGTTCGTAGGTTCACAACAGACTGTTTACGAATTGACCAACTTTTCTGGGAACATTTCTTTTGCGCAACATTACTTCGTGTACTACGGGAATAGTACAATCCTGTATAGTATCTTGAACGAGCCTTGGTATTTGGGCTCATCAACTCCTGTGATTAACGGGAATCAATCTGGCATAAACAAGACCTTCCTGGTCGAACATTCCAGCGGGATAATATGTTCCCCCTCAAGTTTTTCAGAAATCGGCAATTCTTTAATTGAGACTGCTTCTGCCCATGGAGTGCCTTTTATTATCATTTCTAATTATAATTCAGTTGGTCCAGCAAATGCTGCCAAAGTGCCCATACCATGGCTATCAAGCAATGGTTATGCATTTTCTAGCCAAGGAACAAGTGGAGCAATTCCAATTTTAATACCTGCTCAGGAACTGCTTTCACTCGGATACACGACGATACAATACACTTCGAGACAAATTTTGTTACCTTTTTCTTCTGCCTCGTTTTCAAATGGTTTGAATACCACGCATCTTGTCAACTCTAACCAGTCGGCGAAAACAAAGGAGCTTCCATGGATGTATCCTGGAGTTGTAAGCGCTGGTATCAATAACGGTGGCAAGTACACGTACAATGGAACAGCAAATTTATCTACTGTTGGTTTTGAACATATAGATTGGAGCTTTGAACCGAACAATAACACATTTCAATACTTGAATTTCAACCTGACCAACATCTCAGGATGGAATGGCCTAGAATTCCAGTTGGTTGGAACTCAGCCCATTTCACTGATGATGCAAGTGATGTATCCAAACAACCAGACACTCTCAGTTGATGGTTATCAGGTCGTGAACCCGAGCCGAAACACTTCAGAATACTACTTTTTCTTTCCTGAATCTCACGCATATTACAGTCTGGATCTGACGAATGCAATCCCCGAACGATTCGTCATAGGATTTGCCGGGAATTCTCCACAGTTCAGTACACTTTCCGCCTACAATTTCACACTCTATAACTATTCAGGAAGTTCTGGCTTTCAGACACTGAATCTTGGGAACTTCAATAACGTGTTAGGGGCGAATTATTCCATCAACACAAATCAATTAAATTACATCGACAGGACTGCCCAC
>JAKBSX010000334.1 GCA_021844725.1 Actinomycetes bacterium
ACGATGAAATTGGGTGGATCCCGTTCAGGAAATCGGGTGGTCCCCTACATTGAAATCAGGTGGATCCCAAAAAGGAAATTTTGCAACATTCTCCTGAACTGCAGACTAAAAGAGGAAAAAAAGTTGGAATTGCTAGTGGGAATGTCCGGCGAGAAAGATCTGATTTTGAGTTTGCCGAGGCCGTCCGTCTAGGAGTGTCGCTTTTTCAGTCTTTATTGACGTGAAGCCTATATCAGTATCAGCCCCCGGAAGGGGAGCATTTTAGTTTTTGATTTTCTTGTTTTATAGGTTATATGAATTTTGAGATTGGAAGGTCAGACCGATTACAGAAGGAGCAACGAGGAGCACTATTGCCTTTGGGGGGAGATGGATCTAATCCCTATTCGTCGCCCTCAGGAGGCATGTTGAGTTTGATCAACATGGCGAATGGCATTGGATGAACAGATTTAAGCCGGCCAAAAGTTAGAACCAATCGTCGTACCTCATTTCTTTCGAATCCGGTAAGAGGCACGGATAACTCCACATGACCAACCAAGTGAGACTTATTTTCATCGTCAGCCATCTCGTGCTGCATGCTCTGAGAAGCCTTGATAAGCTGTAGCGAAATCTGGTCCGCACATGGAGTGGCACTTATGTCCCGAACGGCCTCGTCGAATCGCCTTAGTATTGATTTAATGCTCTTGAATAGCCCAATCTGCAGCTTCTCCCAAAGCCTATCCGTATTTATGTCAATTGGAAAGCTGATACCTCTTAAGGCGTCTACCACAGGCGCCCATCCAGAGTTGGCTCCTTGGTTTTTTTGCAGGGCATACATATGAAGTTGCTGCCAATGTGCTTCGATGTCTGTGTATATGGACGAACCCGTTAATGATGCAAGATACATCGCCGATTCCAGGTTGTAGCCCTTGAAGCCTAGAAGTTGACCTCCATCTCCTGGTCTGATGGGTTGAAGTAGTGCATATGGGTCTGCAGCCGCTTCAGTTTTGATTTGGTCGATGGCTAGGTCGACTTGAATGCCCGATGCTCCAGGCATATTGTTACGGATCAACCCCCTGAGCGACGCTTCTGGTAACTGTCCAATGAACCTCTTGTAATCATCAATCGCTAGTAAATGCATTGATCCGAAGGTAGTGCGATCTGTCCCCCATCCCGCCGTCCTATGCTCTGCCATGTGAAGAGCGGACATACCGAATTGCGGATTGAAATCCCCTGGATCTGGGATAAGGTGCACCAATCCGGCTTGAATATACGGCTCTATCATCAGCAATAAAAGCGAGTTCTTCAACGTGTTAGCCTTGTGTTGATCCGGAGAGTTCGTTGGGCTGAACTCCGGTCTAATCCGAAGCGGATTAAGAAACGGGTGCGCAAGAATGATTTCATCGAAATACGGCAACCATCCGAGAGTCGTCGCCACGACAGTACGCGGATCGCACGGACCTAGGTAGACAGCTCTGAAGGATCCTTTCTTGGGTCTAGGCAATAACTCTGATAGGTCAGTGTCTTCTGGCCAAAGACTGGCAAAAATCTCGTGGATACGTTTGACCTGTTCATTGCTAAGCTCGCGGCGAACATTATCCCAGGTCTTACCCGACGTCAACCCTAAAATGTCCTTAACAGCATGACAAAATATGAGATTGCGCTCGCGAATGCCGTAAATATCCCAAGTGGGGCGTTCGGTCAGGGGGACATCTATGCAACAATCATTGAATATGCGGCCGCTTCCACAGCCACATGCGTCGTTCGGCCCAAGGGATTCCGAACGCTCTTTTCGGCGCAGGTATTCGTCAGATCTAGAGGTTTGTCCAAAGGCATCCTGGTAATGTGTTGAGCCGTCGGTGTATCCGACGAAGATCTCTCCGCCGAATTGCCAGAGGCTATCCTTTGGAAGCAGAACCTGAGCGAGATCCTTCCATGAGCCTGTAAAGGACTTTTCTGGATGCAACCACTCCTTGTTGGACGCCGCCACATACCTATGTGCACGACTCTTGAGCAAGTAGTTGATAGCGTTCACCTCGCTTCGGGAGAGTTTTCGAGTCCGAATGAAAGCATCCGTGCGAACAAGACTTTGTCCGTAATAACGGGCATTGGTTCGTGGCGCAGTCAGGGTATTTGTCTTAGAGTCCTTCGTATATTCTAGGTGCGTGAGGATAAGGCAAGTGTTGGCATTGAGTGCGAATATGCTAATCGTGCCAATCCATTCAATAGGTGGATCTTCAGGGTAGGCACATTTCATAGACCGCGGAGGAGTCGATGCGTTATAGACCGTGACGGGGTGATCGCTGACGATAAATTTGATATCAGAGTCTTCTGCCGAGACGATTTCTCGAACCCCTTCGGCCCACATAGTGCAATGGATGCGCCGAAGACTCTGCATCTCCTGCATAAGCTCCAATTGGTCGAGTGAAGGATAGCGCGATCTGATCCAGTCCAGACCTTTGGGTGTCCTAAGCTTCTGAGCGTCAAGATATTCGAAGAAATCTTGGAATGCGTAATGTATTGAATGAAGGTCGCCATTGGCAAAAGCTCGCACTGCTCTGGAACCACTGTTGTCTATGGGCCCGAAAAGGAACTTTTCTATCTCATCGTTCACTACGTTTCCGATATGCCTCGTGTAAAGGTCGTATTCGGAAAAGCACCCACTTGGCCCCCGTTTATGAAGTGCTTTCATTGGCACGATTCGACCGTCCAACAAGCCAATATAAGGGGGCATCATGTCGAGGTAGTACAATTGTGACTGTCCGTCTTGAATAAAGCCTCTCTGGTACCATTCAGGCACATAGTGGTTGTTTCTGGTAACTTGGTCTGACATTGAGTCCTTTCCAGTCACTTGGTCCTTAGGCATGGTAAGGAATGAAAAATACCATGTCGAAAGGCCGGAGAATTCAGGACAACCAGATGCCTTCCTCATCTACAAGGCGCTCTGAACGTGCGATTTCGATCTCGCGCAAGAGCCATATCCAGTTGTCAGAACCTCTGCCATCATATTCAGACAAGAGTCTTTTGATTTCATAGGTGGTGTGAGATCGAAGCATGTTAGCAACGTATCGAAAGTGATGAAATTTTGGGGGCGTCTTCAGTACGCGGGATATTAATGAAGCATGCAAGGGGCGATGCATTGGATTGCTAGTAAAACTCAGTCGGAACAAAAGCATTTCTTGGTCGATATGAGGGTTGTCTAGACAGTGTTGGATAGTCTCTGCCGGAAAAGCATCAAAAGCATTCGAAAAAACTTTGGGAACGAGAGCAGCCAATGATGACTCCGTGAGCATTCGGTCTAGAATTTCGGTATTGTAATTCTTAAGGGTTAGAACTTTAAGAACAGACTCTACTTTTGTTTTGTCCTTCTCAAAAAAATCAATAACAAATCGTATTGCAATTTCAGGGACCATTGCCAACATTTGCGGGCTCAGACGATCATCCCATGGAGAGATTGCCGAAGGAATTGCGATCAGTTGGTCAAATGGAACCGCACCTACACCCGGGACTTGGACCAACACATTTCGACCAGAGGTTGTTTGCCAATCTCGGTAAATGTTGAGTGCTTGTCTCCGATGATAAGCCGGAAGTGTAGCCCCCGCTTTCAATACCTCATTGACAATTAACACAATTCCAGGTTCACCGGCCCGACTAGCAGCAAATAACAGATCGTGCATAACCTTGGGTTGAATCGTCCCTCTAAGGCGAGCCCATAGATCGGTAATGAGGGAGTAGGGAATACTTTTGAAATATCGCATATAAGCTAGAGAGGGGATGTCGAGATGCCTATCAAACGAAGCAGGGAGATGTTGCAGCAATTCTGGAAGAATGTCCTCTCCGTGTCGTTCTATAAGAACGCGCCAACCAATTTCAGCATGACCTGAATCAATCCATTTACGTGCGGTGTTGTCGTCAATTTCAAGGGAAACAATGTTGGCCAGTTGGTGGTGTTTTTTCTGCGCCTCGGGAAGGGTAAAAACGATTCTTTGGAAGGCCGAAAGCCAAGGGTCACCGCGTTCGACAATGGCATACTCGAGGTATTCTTGGGCTCTGGGTCTTAGGGTTGAAAAACTTTCAAAGAGAATTTGGAAGATGCCGTCATCGCTACAACTTACTAAAACTCGATTCAAATCTATCCAGCCGGAGTTGCCCGTAGGATTTATCTGAACCAGATGGTCATAATTCGAGGCGATATATCTTGCCAATTCTAAGTTTGATCCTCTCGCGGCAACGGTGCGGAGCATCCAGGGTTTTGTTCTGATCAATTCTTCAACATGGGCCAATCCCCAATTAGGTAACTTGGGATCGCAAGCCAACGCAATCGCCAGTGCTTCGATCTGGGACATCTTTCCAAGATTGGCAATTTCCTTTAGCCAACGTCCCCATTCCGGCCCACCTCTTTTAGCTATGGCTTGTAGTAAGTCGTTCGACCCAGGGTTACCAATCCAATCGGCGAGTATCGCCCGATGCGCGTAGAGTTCCGATGGACGAAACGCTTCTTCCCATTCAGGAAGATAAAATCCATTCCTCTCTATCTCAGTCCTAACATCAAGTGCCCTCACCAAGTAGTCGGGGTTCCTTGTGGCGAGTGATGCGAGGGCGCCTCGGCACCGTATGGGGAGGTGATCGTTTAAGAGAGTTGATTCTATGCGGGTCTTGAGGACTTCATCCAGAACTGATGTTTCAGAATTTACGCACAGATGTGCCGCTAACACGAGATCCGCGTTCTGAGCTGCTCGAACATCAACCTCTGATGCCTGGTATCCG
>JAKBSX010000335.1 GCA_021844725.1 Actinomycetes bacterium
TATCTACTTCTGCTCAAAGATGAGAGATCCTTGATTAATTGTTGATACCGAGGTTCAAACACATGCAAAGGCAGTACGATCCCAGGAAATAAAACACTCTGGAGTGGGAACATGGGAAGCGGGAATACTACCTCCACCATGGATAACCTCCTTCACGACTACAACCCCCGGACCATCATAATCAATCCAAAACGCCCAGCTAAATTGACCTGTGGCAGCCTTCCGATATCAGCACAAGCTGCCACGCTAAGGGATATATAAGAAATTGCAAATTAAATAACCTACTAAATTGCGTCCTCCTATATCAAACACGCTAGTTTATCCTGGTGTATTTGCTCCTTAAATCAGTAATCATATCGATCGTAGTTACCCAGGTGGCCATTTTGGCAACTACGGTTTACCTTCACAGAGCCCTTTCACACAGAGCACTGAAACTCGGCAAAGCGTCGACGATGGCCTTTCGAATCATTCTTTGGGTCAGCACTGGGATCGTGCCGAGAGAATGGGTTGCTGTACATCGCAAGCATCATGCCTATACAGACGTGTCCGGAGATCCACACTCCCCTATCGTAGAAACGTTTGCCCTAATTCAGTTCGCAAACGTCTATTTGTACAGAAAAGCCGCAAAGGACCCGGCTAACCTCGCCAAATATGCTAAAGACTTACCTCCAGACAAGTGGGATAAAGCCTTTTTCAACAAGCCACTTCTGGGATTGGGAATCGGAATAGGACTTTTGCTGGTCCTGTTTGGACCAATGGTTGCTTTGCTGGTTTCTATAATCCACATGGCCAGCTACCTTCTGCTGTCTGCAGCAGTCAATGCAATTGGCCATACCTACGGCGACCGGCCATACAATAACTTCGCTACTAACAACAACTGGCTAGCCCTCATAACCTGGGGCGAGGGTCTGCATAATAACCACCATGCGGCACCCACATCATCCAAACTGTCGTTCAAGAAATCACAGATTGATCCAGGTTGGTGGGCTATCAGAGTTCTTGAAACAATCGGACAAGCTAAAATCCGGTTAAGGGTGCCCAAATTGGTGGCCGGAGCGTTAGACGTTCCTTTGGAATTGGAATCGCAGTAATAATTCATTAACCATCGGTTATTAGTTTTGCCTGAAAACCATGCTGCGAAAGTCTCGTCAGTTCGCCTTGTTCTTAATCATCAGCCAGGCTGGCCCTAGCACATCAACCTTGCAAAGTGCCGGTCAATGTGCTCCCACTCAGACCATCACGGCTTAATGCAATGTGAATAGTGGGCATCCCTTATTTCTCAATCTTACATTGTCGCTAGACTGATATATAGAGCAGTGACTTTGAGGTAGTTATAGCACCTTTAATCATTGTCCAGCTCAATAGACGTCTTTAGGTAACTCCAGAATGTGAGTTACTCCACAGTTCCGATTGAAAGAGGTAAATATGGTAAACCGCCTGGTGGAAATGTATGAAAAGTATGGCCAAAGTCCTTGGATAGATAACCTGTCCCGAGCGTGGATAAATAGCGGCAGGATTACTGAACTTAAAGATCTGGGAATCAGAGGCCTTACCTCAAACCCCACAATCTTTGCCAATGCAATAGCAAAGTCTGATGACTACGATAAAGAGTTCCTGGAACTGATTAAAACCACCGACACAAAAACCGCATATTGGCAGATGGCCTGTGAAGATGTGGCCTCAGCGGCGGACTCGCTGTCCGAAATATATTCTAATTCCAAAGGCACCGATGGATTCGTCTCAATTGAGGTCGACCCAGAGCTAGCCCATGATACTAACGGGACAATATCTGCCGCCAAATCCCTGTGGGACAAGATCGCCAAAGAGAACCTGATGATCAAGGTACCAGCCACCCGTGAAGGTCTGCCGGCAATCACAGAGGTTTTATCCATGGGAATCTCGGTGAACGTCACACTTATCTTTGGGCTGGAACGATACAGGGAAGTCATGGAAGCCCACATAGCGGGGATTTCCCAGGCCCGGCAAGCGGGGCACAAACTCTCGGGAATCTCCTCAGTCGCTTCGTTCTTTGTCTCTAGGGTTGACACCAAGCTCGATCCAATACTTTCAAATCTCCCTAACGAAGGGAAAGCTCTTGCCGGCAAAGTTGCGGTAGCTCAGGCCCAGGCCGCTTACGTGCTGAATCAAAAGCGGTATTCGCAAAAGGACTGGATGGAACTTGCCCAAAGTGGCGCTTTGGTCCAGCGGCCGCTTTGGGCTTCAACTTCCACCAAGAACCCAAATTATCCAGATCTTTTATACGTTGAGAATCTGATTGCGCCAGGGACTGTAAATACCATGCCTGAAGCTACCGTATTGGCATATCTCGACCATGGCAGGCCAGTAGCCAATCCAGATGATTTCGAAGAACATTCAGCAGCCATCTTTAGCAAATTAAAGGACGCCGGAGTGGATCTCTCGAAGGCTAGCGAGGAACTGGAAGCAGAAGGCGTAGCTTCATTTGCAAATTCATTCAAAGAACTTTTGGCAGCGCTAGAAACCAAGAGATCTAGTCTCTAACTTCTGGCCAAACCTATGGCCCATTTTCAACAAAGTATCTCAAGTTCAAAACCCCTAAAGCACTGAAACTGCTTTACCAAATAAGCCCACGGGTCTCGGATGCAGTTAAATAAAACCAACTTTTCCCCGCACTTAAGCTCAAGTCCGCTATAGCCTTTAATACAAAGGCTCCACAAATTAACATTAGTTACGTATCCACAACTTGATTTAGGCCCAAAAACTTTCGTTTCAAGTTTGCAAAAGGCAGCTTATGGCGTAACGGGCATCCTTGACGGCAGGCTTACGATCAGGAAAAATCAATTCTTCCTCCAAAAGATTCAGGAGAGGTGATAATGAATCCTACATCAATCAAAAAGCGCAATCTAAGCGGCACCACGATGGTAGTTTTCGGAGCATCTGGTGACTTAACCTCAAGAAAGATAATCCCCGCCTTGGCATCTTTGGCGGAGCAAAACCAGCTGCCAAGTGAATTCAGCCTTGTTGGAGTCGCCAGATCCAACTATAGCGAACAGGAATTCCGTAACTTGGTACTTGAATCCGCAGCTAACTCCGAGGCCATGGAGGGGATAATTGACCAGGTCCACTACCTAAAGGGCGACTACAATCAACTTTCAACTTATCAAGCTCTGTCAAAGCTGCTCGAATCAATAGAGCAGTACCGCAGCACTGGGACTTCCCGCCTGTTCTACCTGGCAACAGTTCCCTCGCTTTTTGGCACAATCAGCTCACTACTCGGTGAGAGCGGACTCAGCTCAAATCCACCGGTTGGTTACAGCAGAATTATCATTGAAAAGCCTTTTGGCGATGATGTTCAAAGTGCCGAAACGCTCAATAGAGATATGCATACTTCCTTTGATGAGGAACAAATCTACAGAATCGATCATTATCTGGGGAAAGAGACCGTACAGAATCTTCTGGCACTTAGATTTTCTAATGCCATCTTCGAGCCGATATGGAACCGCAATTATGTGAATAATGTCCAGATAACAGTGGCAGAACAACTCGGAATTGGCCATAGGGGGACCTTTTACGAACATGCCGGCGCACTAAAGGATATAGTGCAGAATCATATGATGCAGATCCTGTCGCTTGTGCTGATGGAAGCTCCTGCAACCATGGACCCCATCGCAATTCAAAACGAAAAGGTTAAAGTGCTGTCTTCAATCGAGATTCCAAAGGTTGACGAAGTATGTAACCGTGTAGTAAGGGGTCAATACCACGCTGGAGTGATAAATTCCGACGAGGTGAGAGGTTATCGTGAAGAAAAAGACGTAGATCCCAACTCAGGTACTGAGACCTTCGTGGCAATGCGCCTGGCAGTGGATAATTGGCGCTGGGCTGGAATACCAATTTTTATTAGAACGGGTAAAAGGATGCCCAAAAGAGAAACCCAGGTTGTGATGGAATTCAACCGGGCACCACACCTGCCGTTCGTGGGCAACTCCGCAAGACAATTGGGACCCAATCGACTTATCCTGAAAATCCAACCAGAAGAAGAGATCAAACTGGTATTCGGAGCCAAAGTACCAGGTCAAGAATACAACATAAGATCCGTTGCCATGGATTTCTCTTATTCGGAAACATTCCGCGAGATATCATGGGATGCCTATGAACGCCTGATTCTCGATGCCATGATCGGTGATCGAACCCTTTTCCTAAGATCGGACGAAGTTATAAAAGCATGGGAAATAGTAGAACCTATACAAAAAGCATTCAGCGACCCAGGTTTTCCACTATATCCGTATGCGGCCGGAACCTATGGGCCAAAAGAATCGAACAAGCTGTTGCAACAGTCAGGGCACTATTGGCATAACTCCTTAGCACGTTTAACCAGGAAAAACCTAGATATCGATCAGGGCTAAGTTAGCTGTCACTTTTAGGTCGGGAAAATATAAACCCACGTTCGCTCAAGGCCCAGCTTAAGAATTATAAACAAAACGAATCTATTAGAGTTAGAGATAAAGCAAATCACAGCTCTTTTGATAAGGTACATATATGAAAGTTACCTACTCTGACCTCTCGACCGGCGAACTACTCAGCAAAGCAAGCAGAATTAAAAAAGACGTCTTCGGCAACAGAATTACATTTTCACCTAAGGTTTTTATCCCACTGACGATGCTCTGTAGAGACAGGTGCGGTTACTGCACTTTCGCCAAAGCGCCAGCACACCTTCCCGATCCCTATCTCAAACTGGACGAGGTAGTAAAAATCGCAACCCGTG
>JAKBSX010000336.1 GCA_021844725.1 Actinomycetes bacterium
ACTAGTTCAACGCGACGGACGGGGGGATAAAAGAAAAAACTGTGATAACTACCGGAAACTGCTCGCGTGAGTTGGCATAATTACTAGCGGGATTGCCGGAAATATTCGCGGGAGTTGCAATAATCCACCCGCAGGAGAACCGGAATAGTCAGGTATTGCAGCTCTGTACATTACCCACCTAATGCTCGTTATCCCCGCACCATTTGGATCACTGCTTCTCTTGCCTGGTCAATGATCACAGGTTTGAGCGTTCCCACCGCGCTGTCTACGAGGTCTTCATGGACTGTGAAGAGCTTCCCAGGGCGGATGTAACTGATATGTGCCAGTCCCCCTTGATCGAAGTGGCTGCTATCAAGGACAATAGCATTAGAGTCGGCATAAGGATTGCTTGTAATCTGACAGGCAATCCAATCCCTCCGCCCGACATCAGCTAACAGAAGAGCAGGACGATATTTGTTGCGAGAGAGGTCAGAGAACGGAAACGGCATTATGACTACTTGCCCGGCTGCAAATACGCCCATGCCTCATCCTCTTCCGGTTTGAGCCAGTCCTCGGCGAGAGCCGCCTCAGAGAGGATGGCCGTCTCGTTTCCCGCTGGCGCCAAGAAGGTTAACAGGGCAGGTCCCACTGGAAGTTTCACCGCTTCACCGACGGGATGAACTCGACCTTGCTCATCGATTTCCACTTCTAGTGTTTGCAACATAGATAACACCGCCTTTCGGTAGTCAAGATCAAAGCTGAGTTGTCACATACTCAACTCTAACAGGTACGATAATCTCGAACTACAGAAGAGACATAATGACATTGGGTAAGCCATTGCTCCAGCGGGCTTTTTGGTCTGGTGAAAACCGGAGTACAAAAACTACCTATCATCGACAATTCAGATCGAGATAGCTTTATTTATCTCGCCTCGAAGACACTTGTAATGTCTTTCGACTGATTCCGACGTCCGCTCCATGATTATCAACCTGCTTTTGATGCAATTTGGTTATCCCCCAGCCCTTCACATCGCAACAAGCCGTGCCTAATACTTAGAGACACTGGAATGCTTCCAAGTGCAAGATGGGAGGAGAGCTTTGTCGCTCTCACCGCAGCGGCAGTTGAAACCATGTTTGACCAGTATTTGGAGATCTTGCTGATAACGGAACATGCTGACAAGTACCTCCGTATGAAACCCCAGGCGCTGCGCTTACTCATAGAGGCCGAGGCTTAGCCACCAGCAGAAACCGTCTCGTTGTCAAAACCAGATTTCTCGGTCATCCGATATACCGCGGAATGAGTGAGCGCCAAGAGTTCAGGGCGTTCACCACGTAGTCGATCTTGTTGACCTCAACAATCCCCATTCCTCTACTCGTGCCCAAGTGTGAGAATAGAAATTGCCGACGGGATTAGAAGGTCGACGGTTTTGATGGCCTAGCTTGGTAGCGAGCGCATGCTTGTGCTGGTCTCGTAACTCTGACTCCGCTTACGAGTTCAAAATTGAGATCAAAATTGAGATGAGATGAGAGCACATATGCATGGTCATGCTTAGAACCAACAGCTAACTTTTGAGCTCGTGCATACATATATATGTGAGTGGACAAACTTTACAGAAAATCAAACCAATTACCGATATCGCCTCGGTGGTACTAAAAAGACTCGACGAAGAGGCTTCTTCAATTCCTCTAGCCTATGGAAGTCTCAAAGTTGAAGCACTTGCAGAGATCCTTGGAGGAGAAGCCAGAAATCCACATTGGATTGGAAAAGGCTGGAAAGAATCTTACACAGACGAAGATCCCACTGATCCTGCTTCAGTTGCACGAGCATTATCAGCTAATGCCCGAAAAGAAGTAAAGGTAGTTTCCTGGGGGGCAATAATAGACGTACCTAAAGGACTCTCTCTTTTGTGTGCATCAGATCCCGAACTCAAGTCCTGGTTTTCTGAAATAAGAGAAAAGCTAGCCCAGACCTATATGGATGAACTTGAAAAAGCAAGTGTGGTTCGCTTCGGTGACGGTGGCAGCGAAAAGGTTCCAGTTTCTGGCCTAAAGGGATGGTGGGTTGGACATGCGGCAAGTGCCGGAGGTGATCCACACATGCACATTCATCTCATCATCTCAGCAACAGCTGAAACCATTGACGGTAGACGTGGCCAGATTGACGGTAAAAAACTACTCAATGAGAGCGCAAAGCTGGCTGATGGTTCTGTAAGAAGAGTATTAGCTAATGAAATGGCAAAGATCGGCCTTGGATTTGGCCTTGATGGTGAAGTAGTAGGAGTAGATCCAGAAATTATAGAACGAGCCTCTACAGGCCGCAACTCAGTAAAAGCAATCCAGACCTATTTTGCAGCTAATGATATTCCGATATCTGATGAACAGGCCTGGCATCACTGGAGACAGATCTGTGAGGGCAAAGCTGACAAAGGCCTTCCAGAAAGTCTTATAAATATGATCAAAATAGCTAGAGGTGAACAACTCGGTGGTGAGCAACTCGGTGGTGAACACTTTGGCGGCGAAGCTATAGAGCACGCAATTGATGAAGCTATGTCAGATCCAGAAAAGTCAAAAATAATCGGTAAATGGTTAGCCGAAAAATATGGCGTCAGTGATTGGGATGAAATGTCGAAGGTGGCAAAGAAGGCTTGGTCTGAGTACCCGAAATATGACGATGTAACTTCAGTTATTGCTCTAATGGCAACACTACCACGAGCACCAAAACCAGAAGCAGTTGCTGGACTCTGTGCCCGATTTGCTGATGACAGCGAACGTCCAGAACTGATGGCTAAAGTAGGTGCAGATCCGAGAGTATTAGTTGGTGATAAACACTGGGTACTTCACTCACAGCTGATACGTGAAGATGAGATCCGCACCAGGGCAACCAAGGTACTGACTACCGGTAGCGAAATCACAAATGCAGCTAACCCAGCCAGTGATTTTCCCTTTGTAGGTTCGCATAAGCCGTCAATTGATGAACAACTCACAAATACCACCGGACCGGCTCTCTGTGTCATTTCAGGTGTTGCTGGTGGAGGAAAGACCCAGTCCCTTACCTTGGCAAACAAATACTGGAATGACCGGGGAGTTAGGGTTTGGGCAACTGCAAGAAATCGCCTCACTGCAACTGAAACCGGTATTTCTGCCGGTGCAATAAGTTCCAGATCACTTTCTACTCAAGCTCTCAGACGACGAATTGCACTCGGCGATTCGCTCAGTTCTGATAACGAAAATCTACGCGCAAATAGAAACATGAGTACTTACGTCAACAGCAGTATGAATCCAGACAATTCTGGTAATAGGTACGGCAATAATTCCAACATAAACGCACGCAATACTGACCATAACTTCGGTAATAAAGCCAACATATATCCAGACAACTTTGCCGACATACCAATGCCGGGAGATGTACTTGTAGTTGATGAACTTGGTCTACTTGACCACTCAGATATCGAGATGATCCTTTCCTTGGCAGAGTCTGGTGTAATCGTAAAAGCACTTGGTGATAAACATCAGATCCAGCCAATTGACGGCTCTACTTCAGCAAGATTGCTAATCGATGTTGCACAAGAACTAGGGATGGCAACCCTTGATGAAACAAAGAGATGTGAACCATGGAGAGAAGTTCATGACCAGCTTCGAAACGTAGTTACAGGTGAAGTTGAACCTGAAAAAGTTCTTGATCTACTGCAGATCAGACCGGCAGAAAAGATCGAAGAGATAATCGATATAGTAAATAGTTTTTCTGGTTCTGAAGTTGTGGTTCAATCAAATGATCTCAGATGTCAAATCGCGCAACTGCTTCCAAGACCAGAAATGGAAATGCTACCAGGAACTGATACTCCAAACGTCGTAATGTTGCGTGACTCTATTGCCGGCTGGGTAGGCGATGAAGTTGTAATTCGGCGTAACTTGAAAGTTATGTCGCCAGATGGTGAATTCTCACAAGTTTTCCATAACGGACAAAAGGGCCAAATCGTAGAAGTAAATGAGTCTTCAGTTGTAATCAAAGTAAATGGATACAGTGCCACTATCAGACGTGATGTTGCCAAAGACACCCTTACACTTGGTGGAGTTCATACTGGAGATTCAGCCCAGGGCCAGACATTTAGCCGTTCAGTTGTGGTTGTAACCGGAATGGAAACCCGTGAATGGCTATATTCAGCTACCACTAGAGGAAGATACGCTCCAGTAATAATTGCACTTAGTGAAACCGAAGACCCCAGGTCGGTTGTAGAACAAGTTCTACTTCGTGAAGGAATAGCCCAGACAGTAGATGAGATGTGTAAATCTGATCCCACTTTGGCCCAAAGTGTTAAAGAGGTGCGAGCTAGTAATTCCAGTGACAGTGGTGGACCCAGTGACTTGATTTATAAAGCCAGAGCATCGGAGTCAGCTAGCCCAGAAGATATCGAACCGGAACCAGTCGAACCGGAACCAGTCGAACCAGAACCAGTCGAACCAGAGATTTCAGATCAAGACAAAATCTCAGAACCAGATATTCAAGCAAAGCCGAAGCCTAAAGTAGTCAGCAACAAGATCTTTGGAACCTGGGATGACGAACCCATTAGAGTATCCGATAGCCCTGAAAAGATCACACCTAGTCCTGAGCAGCAATTTGAGAATTGGAAGAAACGTAAATATAGCGGCGGATTCTTCTATAAGAACGACGATGGAATTTGGGTTGTTGACAAATTCAAATATGACAGTGTGTTGTGGAAAATGCTAGGGAAAGGATGGTCTATCAAGGATGACTATTTCAAAA
>JAKBSX010000337.1 GCA_021844725.1 Actinomycetes bacterium
TCAGCATTTTGAATATTATCCAAGGTGAAGCAGATCCCACAGATGTACACAAGTCGCTGCTTCGAATCCGTGAACGGCGACTGGCCTCGTTCATACCATGGGGTCCCGCCAGTATCCAAGTCGCCCTTACCAAAAAATCACCTTATATCCAACATACTCATCGCGTCAGCGGACTGATGCTTGCCAACCACACTTCAGTTGCAACCTTATTCAAGCGCATTGTGCAGCAATACGATCGACTACGAAAACGCAATGCGTTCTTGGACCAATATAAGAAGGAGGCCCCGTTTGCTGAAGGGTTCAATGAGTTTGACGAGGCAAGGGCCGTGGTTGTAGATTTGATCAAGGAGTACGAAGCTGCCGAGAAGGACAACTATCTGAATCCAGATGCGGGACAGAAAGAGGCCGTTGCTCCTTAAATTTTTGCTTTCTTCATCGTCCTCTTTATCGTCTTCTTTTCGGGCCCACCGGCACATTTTCATTTTCGGGGTATGGTGCGGTGCATTCAGGTGATACCTCCATTTTCAAGGGTCAAATACGGCGTTTTTTTTTGTTTAGTGGCAGTATTCATGATATAATGTGAAATATGTACAGCATCCGTGCCCAATACCTAACTCCTGTAATATATGACACACATATACGACGTCCCTTTGTCTCACACAGAAGAAAGAAAGAGACAGACGAGATTACGACTCCGTCGCGTTCGGTGCAATGACCAGTATCAGCACGAAACTCGATATCACAAGCCCAGCCGCAACGAAAGTTATCAAGGCAACGCTACCTCTGCTCGCGGGGAACTTGCCGCGTATGATCCAATATTGGGACTCGAAGTAACGATGGAATCCGATGAGCAGGATTAGGACGGCAACGGCGATAAAGGTTACACCAAGAGGTTTGCCAAGATTGCGATATTGGTTTGTGGGGGCGACGGTGGTGGTTATAGAATCGATTGAGTCGTATGCAGGCGTAGGAGGAACGAGAAGAACTTCCAATAGAGATGGCGATGATCGTAAAGGACTACTGGTGTGGTGGCTGTCGTGGACGGTATTGACGTCGCCGACTGCACCCATTGCATTGTTACTCTTGCTGGCAGTGGCACTATTCAAACGAAACAGTTGCGTGACTGCGATGCCGATGGATGCAAAAGAAAGTGATGTGCGCAGCCAGGCTAAAAACGTCCGCTCTATCCAATTGTCAGCCAAAGTCCACATAACTGTCTTCGAGAGGTTTTGCACTCCAACGAGGGCATCAATCTTGGGGGAAAGGGGGGAAATCTACCTAAAGCAAGATGATCTCGTGCTGTGCTGCCCTTGTTGTCCAAGACCAAAGTCCCGTACTTTTCTGTTATGCGTCGAAGCCAACCCGGCTGCGCAACTGTACCTTGATCTTGATCTTGTCGATCATCATTAGCAGGACGGGTTTGATCAGTCCCTGACGGGGCTTGATTGGATGTGTTGTTCCCATTCTTATTCACGGTCTGCTGAGGCTGCGTTGTTGCCCCGGTGGATGGTGAGACTGCATCGTTCCACGAACTTGGCGCTGCAGTCTGGTCGGTTCCGGATAATTGGCTGGTGGTGGAGGGTGTATCCTCATGTCGAGAGGTTTCGCCGATGTTGGGTAACGTTGCGTTAACTTCGGTAGCGGCCATTTTCCAAACAGTTTTGAGAGTATCCAACGACGATCTTTGAAGCTGTACCACCGCGAGAATATGAAGCATCAAACCATTTTTTAATTTAAGCTGATTGATGATGAAGGCGGCTGATGGGGTAAAAACGCCAACTACAGAGCTAGAACGTAATCAGGTTAGCCTTGTGGTAATGTCAATTATCAAGTTCAAATGCTGACCGCCAACAGATCTCTGAGATGAGGCGGTGGAAGCAGGCAGATTCCTCTGTTTGCCTCTCTCTCTCTCTCGGGTCTTTCCATAACTTCTTCCTACATCAGCAAATATTGGACCTGTTCGGTTATTATCGTTGAGAGAACGCTCTTCCATGAATTATTCTTTTCACGATATTCTTACGATGTCCGCAACTGATATGAATACCGACGCAAAGCCTGATCTCTCCAAAAAACTCGCGGAGCTCCGCGCCACCAAGGCCAGACGATCCCCCCCCCAAGCAACAGTCGTCAACAAGATCCGCCACCATCTACACCTCCTCTCCCTGCACCAATCGACCCTTCCTCGCACACATTCAGTCGACCTCGACGGCGGATTCTATCTAGCAAGGACTTAGACGCCTTCTCTACATCTCCTGCACACACGCTGATTCTCGCGTTCGTATTTGGTCTATCAGATAAAGTCCGCGGGCGGGCTGCCACAGATACCGAGAACGAAACAGTTCCAGAAAACGTTCAAAAGATACTTCGCATCATCGATCGTTTAAATATTCTCGTGGAAAAGAACCCTGCAATCGATCAAGGTGGCTCTCGCTTCGGCAATCCAGCGTTCCGTTCCCTGTTCGACGATATCGCGTCGCAAAGTCCCGCATGGCACCGCGAGATATTAGGAATCACCAACGAAGGTGCGGTGGATGAACTGTCCATGTATCTGATCCATTCTCTTGGATCACGCGATCGCCTTGACTATGGCTCCGGGCATGAATTACATTTTATGATGTGGCTCTTGTGTCTTTACGAGGTGCAGTTCATCTCGACTGCGGATTTTCCACTACTAGTCTTCAAGGTCTACAACAGCTACTTGCGACTGATGCGACGGATCCAATCGACTTATTACCTCGAACCGGCTGGGTCGCATGGAGTGTGGGGTCTGGACGATTATCATTTCCTGCCGTTCTTGTTTGGGGCGTCGCAACTCGTGGACCACCTTTATATCACGCCGCGTGCGATTCATAGCAGTGCTGTGCTCGATGAAGAGAGCGAGAAATATCTCTATCTGAATCAGGTGCGGTGGGTCGACAGCGTCAAGACGGTCAAGGGCTTGCGCTGGCACAGTCCCATGCTGGACGATATTTCGGGCGCAAAGAATTGGAGCAAAATCGAAAGCGGAATGAAGAAGATGTTTGTCAAGGAAGTTTTGGGGAAACTCCCGATCATGCAGCATTTTCTGTTTGGCAGTTTGGTCGCGGCGTTGCCGGAGATGGGAATGTCGATGCGTCAACCTGAGGAGACATCTTCTCAGGTCTCACCAGGAGGAGACCATGCTGACTCTGCTGCCGGACATGGCCACACCCACGGCGATGATTTCTGGGGTGACTGTTGCGGCATCCGGGTGCCTAGTACCGTAGCGGCAGGTGAAGAGATGAGGAAGCGCATGGGTGGTGGGGAACTGCGCGCAATACCTTTTGACTAGACGTGAGACGACTAGTTTAGTAGATGGACAAACATGACCAGAAATGCATTACGGGTCACTTTATGGACTTTGGTGAATGCGACAGTTGGCAGGTACCATCACAATATCATGCTGTCTTCCGGATCACGCATCCAACCAGCGGCCAGCAACGGGTGGACTAAACCTGCCAACGCCATGTATTTTGCCAGCATTGCCTTGGCTACGTGACCAAGCGGATGCGTCGAAATCACGGTCTTGTTATGCAAGCCATGCAAAATTTGGTCTTTTCACTGTAAGTCTGGTTTAATCAACCCCACTGCCTGAACAGCATCCTTCTGCTGTATTGTATATACGGCCCGATGATGAAGCAGTCAGCTGATGGATGGACTAGCCACGTAACAGATGATTTGAGTTCCAGCTGGCTTGGGACTTGTTATGTTGCAGTTATCACTTACCTGGTTGACTCGATAAAGTATTTATTCTATTACTATGTTCAACCATCTTGTCTACTACAGGGCATATATTGAGGAGATTGTGAGATAGGGTAGACTTGTCGCGGAACATTTCCGACAATGTGAGAACGACACTATTACTCCGTGAGTCCGTAGATTGCCTTTCTTTGGGCGTTTCAGGTCATTTTGCATGATTCATTTCATACATCAAAAGCCGACGTCTCAAAAAAATGCGTAAAAAGAACTCTGACCGACTCCAATAAGTTATATAGCAGTCTGAAATATGAACTTGTTTGGGCCGCGTTGCAAGATGCGACTCGGACCTGCAGGACAACGGCTGATACGGTAAGTTACACATACGATGATACGAGTCTAAGTAGTTATTCAACTCCAAAGAATGACTCATGAAGTATTTCAACAGCATTAAATACTGGTATTGTTTGGTTTCGTATCAGTCTGAATGCGTTCTTGGTAGATTTCCCGCGTATCTACTACATAGTAAGTTACAAAAGAGTGAGTAGTCATGACTCATCAAGGTAACCTTGGACAAGATAAGCCCGGAGTCTGGTACGGTTCGGCCGATAGTGTATCACGTATCAAGTATCAACTAACTTATCAAGTCAGGAGACCTAAGTCATTGGACGATGAAACTCGTGAATCGAATTGGACAACTTTGAAACAAAAGGAAAATCTTTGAGTACTACCTAGTAGGCTAGTACCTAGTACCTAGGTAGAGACGGAACGTCAAACCCCTATCAGAAATTCAGAAAAGGGAGAAGACTAACTAGGAGATAGATCGTTGATTAAGAATCCGAGAAAATACCGCCCCGCTTCAGCCATTCAGTCAATCTTGGTAACTAGTACTTTTATGTCGACACCGGATAGTATTCAGTGAATACTATCATACTAAAAAATCAGCTGATAGAGGAAATTTTTGAGATTGCCACACCGTGTGTAGCTAGTAGTCTGTATAATTAAGTACCGAATAGATCG
>JAKBSX010000338.1 GCA_021844725.1 Actinomycetes bacterium
CACAGAATTGTTCCGTAATATTAGGTGGCAGGAAAGCCAAAAAGTGTCCAGGGACGGACATGGTGACAGAAAGTTCCTGGATTTATTGTGGCTGGTACACTTTCGCAACTAATTCATCAGCCGTATTTGGATCTATCTTTACTTCCTGGGGATCGTGCTTAGCAGCTACATAACGTTCGCGTGCGAAAAAGCCGGCCATTCCTCCTTTTCTGACTTTCCAACACCGTATCTCTGTATCATTAAGGCCTGAGTCCTTGGCTTTCTTTATAGCTTCTTCCAGAGTTTCGGCTTCAAATTCCTGGTAATTCAGTTCATGCAACTTCGACGCTTTCACCTATCACACTCCCCACCGTCACGATTCGGACATTTCCATCTATTTCATTTATCCCCAATACCGGTAACTCTGGTATGCTTTGGGTAAGCAGCCGCTTTAGCGCCGGTCTCAATTTTGTGGCGCATATCAGCACAGGAGCAAGCCCACTGGCTTCGGCATCTCTTGCGATCTTTGCAATTTCCCTGATGATGGCTTCGGCACGAGAGGCAGGAATCACTACCTGCCTTTGCCCCTTTTCCGTAATTCTTAGTGCATTCAGCAGTTCTTGTTCAACATTTGGGGCAACCGTGATGACGTGCAAAACTCCATCTTCTTGTTTGTACAGGAATTCTATGGTTCTGGCTAGTCCAATTCTTGCTGCTTCAACAAGTGAATCGATATCTCTTTGTTGCGATCTTGCCTGTTCGGTAAGGCTTTCTATAATCCTCACTAAATCATTGATCGGTATATTTTCGTTCAATAATTCCCGCAGTACTGTTTGAATTTCGCCAAGAGATAAATTCGATGCCGTCATTTCATCCAGAACGACAGGCGCGTTATTTTTAAGGGCATCCAACAATAGTTTGGTGTCTTGACGGGATAGCAGTGTGCCTGCGTTCCTCTTAACTATCTCTGAAAGGTGGGTGGTTATAACTGCAGATCTATCTACTACAGTCAACCCTTTAAGAGAGGCTTGATGACTCAATCCAATGGGTATCCATTTAGCTTTTCCTTGGAAAGCGGGATCAAGTGTCGCATCACCTGGCAATCCTTCAAGATCGCCTCCAATGGCAAGTACCTTCCCCTGAGGTGCTTCTCCTTCTCCAATTGTGATTCCGTGTATTTTGATCACATATGTCGACGCACCCAGATCGAGATTATCTCTGGTATGAACACTCGGCATAACTATTCCTAATTCTGAAGCGATATTTCGTCTCAGAATTCTGACTCGTTCAAGTAAGTCCCCTCCCAATTGGGGCTGAACCAGGTCTATTAGATCTATGCCAAGTTCGAGGGTTATCGGTTCAACAGCGATTCTCGAAGCTACTATTTCAGGAGTATCCTCTTGAGGTTGAACTTCAAGGTTTTGACTGCTTATGCTGCCGCTCTCTGTCCGGGCTTCTTGCGGAAGCCGGGATCCAAATATAAACACTGTGATGCCTATGACAAGAAACGGTAGCCGTGGTAAGCCCGGGATAATAGCTAAAACAGTCATGATTCCGCCCGCGGTCCGCACAATCTTGCGATATCTCCACAACTGTTGCACTACTTGATGACCTAGATCGTGATCAGTGGCTGCCCGTGTTACAATAATTCCCGTTGAAAGCGAGAGAAGTAATGCAGGAATCTGGCTTACTAATCCGTCGCCGACGGAAAGCAGACTGTAGGTATCGATAGCTTTTGTGATTGACAAGTGCCGTTGCAAAATACCTATCGCAAGACCACCAATAAGATTCACCATAGTGATTACAATTGCTGCAATAGCATCTCCACGTACAAACTTTGAAGCACCGTCCATTGCTCCATAAAAATCTGCCTCGTCCGCAACTTCTTGACGTCGCCTTTTTGCCTCATGTTCATCGATTGCGCCAGAAGTTCGATCCGCATCGATCGCCATCTGCTTGCCCGGCATTTCGTCCAGGGTGAATCTAGCGGCCACTTCAGCCACTCGTCCGGATCCTGAGGTTATGACAACAAACTGGATAATCACCAGGATAAAAAAGACGACTAAACCAACAACTATTGATCCACCTATTACGAAATGTCCGAAACTTTGAACAACCACCCCTGCGTAACCGTGAAGAAGTACCTCCCTGGTAACAGCTACATTAAGCGCCAGACGGAACATGGTGGCTATTAGTATCCAGGTGGGAAAGACCGAAAAATCCAGGGCCCGTTTTACTTGCATAGCAGTCAGCAGCACTAGCAGCGACCCAGTAATGTTGAGAGTGATCAACAGGTCGATAAGAAAGGTTGGCAAGGGAATAATAAGGACTACGACTACTGCAACGACTGCCAGAGGCACAGCCATTGCACTAACATTTCTACCGCGCTGAGATTTTTCCGAAAGTGTACCAGCCACAATAAATCCAGGAACTTTCTGTCACCATGTCCGTCCCTGGACACTTTTTGGCTTTCCTGCCACCTAATATTACGGAACAATTCTGTGCATAATTGAGGGTCTTTACCGTTCTTTGTTATTTAAAAAGAATCAGCTGTATTGGCTCACGAGCTACCCGGATAAATAAAGCCAGATTTCGTCGGGATAGAGATTATTGTGCCCGCAACCCTAATGGGGCGACACGCATGCTGAACCCGAGGATCCGTTCCCGCTCCCAAAATGCTTCGACAGCCTTTTTGAACATTGGCATTGTCAAAAAGCTGCAGAAACGACTTAAATTACCCTCAAACCACAACGCCTTTAACGTGAGAGGTCCAGGCACTGAGAATTTTTTCATTAGCGGCTTCTCCCTTGACAGTAATTGTTGCTTGTTCGGCAATTGACGCTTCGAATCTGTCAAATACTGACAGTCTGACATCACTGCCTTTGCTGCTAATGGGAAACTCAAGAACTGAGATTCCAGCCAGCCGAGCCTTATTGGTCAGAAATTCATTAACGCTATTCTCGCTTATAGCTAAATATACCCTGCGGCCAGGAATTCCTTCGTCAAAGATTGCGCCAACACTTTTACCCTGGTTTTTGTAGAGGAAAATATCTGGTCTGCCAATAACCATCGCTTTGACGTGATCGTGCTCGCTTTGGAACAATTCGTCATGAACAGTTTCGATGATTAAGCATGTGTTGTCATTTGGAGAGTATTTGTCTCGGTAAGACTGAATTATCGAAGAGAAGATCTCCTTCTGAAATCCCTCCCTGAAATCAACACTTGCGATAAATGTGGTACTTCCTTCCTCGTCGCTAATTACATTATTGGCTGGTGCTATTGGCATTGGCATGACCATCAAGGGGGTATCAGTAATTTCTCGCAGAGTTATAGCAGATTGCTCTGAAGTCACTACTATCTTGTGCACCATTTTTGCTGCTTGCTCCAGGAGTTCTTTTCTGTCGTCTTGTCTGAGTAGCCATAGCACCTCAATTTTCCTATTTTCGAACGGAGCTATACCCATTTCAATTGCAAAATTGATGTAATCGTCAGGGGGGAGAACAAATATCGTCCGGTCATATGGATGAGTGCTGTCCCCCTTGTGGTCCCATTTTGGAAGATAATTGTCTCTATCCTGGTTGTAGCTGCTTGTTGAAACTTTCACTTGAGCGAGCATGAACACTTTTGCCAGATTGCGCGCCACTTCACCATATAGTGTTGTACTCCCAAATTTCCCCACTACGTTAATCCCACCAGACACGGGTTTGTGGCTAAATTTAGGAAGTTCTAGTTTCGGTTTATTCGGCAATCGTAAATTATTACCCGGACCCTCCACTTTTATCTTTATTGCCTCCCCTTCTGCATCTTTTATCGGTGTTTCCATTAGTCGAGGGGCTATCTTGTGAACCATTGCCATTGCATTTTCGCGCTGCTCTTCATTTAGCTCATTTACTATTTTTTGCACCGTGCCAACTATCGCTGTCTCGCCAAACGCTTGGAAAGCAGCCGTCCCCGCCAATATCCGCCTTTCGACAGATTGGGTCTCATCTAAAGTAATTGCCACCAGCGGGCACTCTCTAGAAATGCCCTTGTTTCTCAGTCGCGATGACCATATCATCGCCCTTTCAATTTGTAGTCTGCTACCTATTTTGCTAGCTGCAGCAAGTGGTTCTAGCCTGTCTGGAAATTTATTCCAAATCGCTTCCAGGAGTTCGTCAGTTTGCTCTACCGGTAAACACATGACACGTCCAAGAATAGCTACCAGATCCTCTGAATTGAGATAGTTACTTATTTCAGCAATACTCTTATTTGCCATTTTCATCCACTTAGCCACTTCTTGAATATCTGCTTCGATAATCCCGTCTGACTGGATTGCCTGGAAAATTACATCTACTGCTTCTTCGTACCTATGGAGCTTTGCTAATGCCTCAGCCCTAATTGACGCAAGCATGTGAAATGAATACTCCATGCCATCATCATCTCTTGATTTGGCTGGTATTCTGGACAAAAGTTCTAACCCTAATTCAGTATCCCCCTTTGACAAAAGCATCCGTCCCTCAGCAATATCAGCAGGAATCTGACTAATGGAAATGGTTCGAAGGAACTTTATTTTTTCTTCCAATTCGGCGAAACGTTGTTGTCGGTCCAGTACGGCGATTAGATTTCTTGTAGCTAGCCGCTTCGTTATATTGTCAGATGTTTCCTCTATGGCCTGATTCAACACTTCGATTGCTTCTTCGTTCTTACCCGCAGATTGCAGTGCTCTTCCGTAGTTCATAAGTGCATAATCATGAGACAATTATCTT
>JAKBSX010000339.1 GCA_021844725.1 Actinomycetes bacterium
GCTGTCTTTGTCGTAACTTAATTGGATTAAAAACAGAACTTAACGGCGACATCACCGCCCTAGCTGATGCAGATTTGATCAAAGAATTTTCGAAGGCCCGCCGTCACATTCTAAAATTAGCCGAAGAACAAGAGGGACTGGATCACGGGATAAAGACCGACGAACTTCTTTGGCTGATGACCCGTCGTGGAAAGACAAGTGCAGACATTGAAAGAGCTTTTGATGCCGCATGGAATGACCCAGAGGGCCGGTTGCGGGTGCTTGAACTGTGGCGGGAGGCGGTGACAAAAGCTGGTAACGGCTGGATTGAACAAATTGATCTTGTTGGCCAAATAGCATTAGAACATATAGAGGCTGACCCTGAGTTTGCAGCGCCTAAACCGCCACCGGATCTCACTTCAGAACAACGGGGAGAAATAGTCAATCAAATCGCCAAAGCGTTAGATAACAGAGCTATTTTCACACCGGAATGGGTTCTGGCCATGACGATTAAATATGGCGAGGGATATTGGCCAACCACAGAAGAAGAGATTGATGGCGAGGTCGTTAGGTACAAGGGGTTGACCGAACAGATTGTCGATGAAGTACTCGTTGATCCACGTATCGTCCAGCTCAAACCGGCGAAGGGTACTAACTCATATTCCACTCTTGCAACTCTTGAAGCACAGGCTGATCTTGCCATTGCACTCGAGGAATTAGCTACGTCGAATCCATTCAATATTGATACAATTCCGGCGCTTGAGGCTGCTGTCATGAGAGATGAGTCACCCGATGGAATTGAATGGGATGCTGAGCAAAGAGCTGCGTTTGATGCAGTATTTTCTGGTTCAGGACTTGTCAATTGGTTAGGAGTGGCCGGGTCAGGAAAGTCCACTTTGGTCCGTTCTGTTGCAGACTGTTATGCAAAAAGTGGAACCCCAATATATGGTTTTGCCGTTGCCGGTGCAGCCGTTCAGAGACTCCAGAATGCGGCACCTGGACTTGAGTGCGATACTATTGCCAAACTGGTAATTAAATTAACTAGAGGTGAGAAACTTCCCGCAGGGGTGAGGATAATCGTCGATGAGTGTTACCAGTTACCTCTTCGAGGTGCTGAATTAATTACCAGCGCCGTTAGAGAGGCAAATGGCCAGATGATCACTTTGGGCGACCCCCGTCAATCTCAAGCTATCGATGGCCGAGGTGCCGGGAGTCTAATCGCACATATAGCACGTCAGCACAACACACTCGCCGAACTCAATATGGTTTATAGGATTAAGTCCGAGAAGATCAAATCATTAGCTGCCGCAGCTCGCGTCGGAGACATTGAAGGGTTTCTCAAGGTATTTGATGCAGTAGATAACAAAGTTACTAAGGCTAAGGCTAAGGCTAAGGCTAAGGCTAAGGCTAAGGCTAAGGCTGAGTTATCAGTTGCTACGGCAAAAATCTTAGAGGACCATTTTGACGTTATAGCAAAGGAACTGGGTGAGAAGTGGAAAGCCAAGAAGCCGCCTTCCGCTGTTGCTATTGCATATCTCAACGAGGACGTAAACGATCTCGCGAGTCGAATCCAGACAGTGCGATGGGGCTATGCAATTGAGAAGGGAAGAAAGACTGCTGACCTTACCTCTCATGGCCAATACGCGCGGGTCGGCGATCAAGTGCGAACCAGGTACCCAATCAAGCAACTAGGGGTATATAACGGGAAAGAGTGGCAGCTGGCTAAGGTTCATCGGAATGGCTCGGTCACGCTTACACACGGTAAAGAATCTGTCGACCTCGATTCTGATTATGTCTCAGATCATTTGGAACTGGCTTATGCATCAACTGGACACTCTGCCCAAGGTGGAGGTTGGAAAGAGGTCTATGGATGCTTCAGAGGGAAGGAAAGCTCTACTTGGGCATACAATGTGATAACGCGCCCCATAAAACAGCTCCATTTGTACACTGAAATCCCGGTGGGGACTGGCGATATAACCCATTTCTGGAAAGCCATACTCAAGCGCGACGACGAGCAAAAGGCGGCACTGCTGCAAGCTGAGAAGGCGGTTCGGGACAAAATCCTGGCCGATGCCAAAATAAGGTCAGGTCGGCCCGCTGAAGGAGTTGGCTATATGGAGGATGCCGGGGCTGGTGGCAAAAATTCAGAATCACCCAGTGAGGCTCAGCCGGAATTACCACCTACCAACCCAGCGATCGATATGCCAGAATTTCCAAAGCAGGACGGAATAGATGGGATTAGTTAGTAAGTAAGTTACAAGTACCCCGTCGGTTCCCTTACCACCTTAAGCCTCGTTCTGGGCTTTCCATGACCCATCACTTCATTCACATGCCAATCACCTACGGCATCATCTCCAAGCCGAATAGCCCTTGCAATAGCGCGCTGAAGGAGTTGCCGTTGTTCTCTCGGCGTCTTGCCATGTAGGACTTTATTAACCTCATCCTTGATTGATACTCCCGGATATTGATTTTCTAGTTCCCGGCAAATCTCGCTCAGAATTGTGTCAAATTGATCCGTACTTGGTTTGCCCACTTTATACACCTCAAACCTGCTCAGAATCGTCGATGGAATCGGGGCAAGGCTATTGGCAGTTGCAATCCAAATGACATGGCTAGCTTCGATTGGGACAGGGAAAGAACCGTCTTTGAATACTTTTGCAGATACCGGTTCGAGCAAGTTGTGGAGCGGTCCCAAAGGATCCCCGTATCCCCAGTTCAATGGCACCTTATCCAGCTCATCGAGGATTACAAGTGGACTGATATGGGACTCTTCAGTCAATACTCTGAATACTGCGCCGGGACTCGATTTGGCATAGGCAAAGGACATACCCGCTAGATCAGACGCAATCTGTAGATTATCGACAGCGATCCGGGTCAGGGGAACTCCCATGACCTGCGACAGCTGATCAGTGAAAAAAGACTTTCCGATACCTGCTTCACCAACCATCACAATCGGGGTAATCCTGATAGGTCTGTTATATCGAACAGCAAGTGTTACAGCATCCATGATGCAGTCGATTACCTCTGAGAAATTCGGAGTCTTTCCTTTCAGGTCCTCAAGACAATCCAGAATCCCGTCATCGAATCCGGTCCGACGCCAAGGCCCTGATTCCGCCAATCTTTCTGCAATCGCTCCAGACCCAGCGATCGAAGTCGCTACTTTGCGAGCCTCCGCCATGTCAAATAGCCGAGCTTCCGCCGTCCCATCGTTACCAAACCACGCCTCGGTGATCTTTTGAAACTCGCCGTCGCTTGTGACCTCGTTCTTGAGCGAATTTGAAAGCCCTTTAATTTGCTCCGAGATGGAATGTGTAAATGGATCAGTACGGTAAGGTAGTTCGCCATCAACGTTGTCCAAGAACTCGACAAGGGTAGTCACATCGGTTGAGAACACATCATCAATTATTGACTTCTCAACAACCTCGAGAGCCGCTTTCATGGCTTCAGGATGCACGGTTTCCAAGAACTGCAGTTGCCATTTCAATTTTTTGATTCCTTGAATAGCGCCAAGCATTTTTCTCACCTTCCTAACTGGCACTTGTAAATTTGTCGCATTGGTCACACATTGTTTTCCACCACCCATGGTCCCGCAGCGCCACTTTCTCATTACTTCCACAGCACTCGCAGGTTTTGTCCGCCAAATTTTCGGCCTTTCTCACGATCTCGTTCATTTTCTTCCCCGTGTCTTCATCAACGCCGCTGGTGGCCGCAAAGTAATACCGCAGGCCACCAAACTTTTCTTTCACCTGATGCACCGTGTAGTTGGGATCAAGCTTGGCTAGCTTTTGGTCGACATCAATAATGATGGAATACCACCCTCGATCACAACTGATCCACCGTCCCCAACCGTCAGGGATTCGCATCATGATCGCGATCAGGCCATCGGTGTATTCACCGGCATCCTGTGGGATGTGGAAACTGTCTCTTGATTCGTCATACTCCCATTTCATAACCGTCTCCTAACCGCCGACATAGATATTTCTGATCTGTCCATGTTCTTTCCTGTACAGCCGCCACCACCCGTACGGATTTCCACTGTGACCAGCACCAGGCACTGCGTTGAGAGCATGAACCGCAGTTTTGCCAATCGTTGCTTCATGCGACGCATGCATATGACCACAGACATGAAGTTTCGGCTCCAGCTTTTCCGTAATAGATCGGATTAGGTCAGTGCCACGGCCTTCTCGAATACCGCTGGGCCAGTCATGGGTAATAACCACGTCAATGTCGCTGAGGATTGCCCCTTTCCTCTTTGCAAGTTCCACTTCGCTTTCGAGGTAGTAGGTACGTTCTTTTCTTGATACACCTCTGGTTGACAGCATTTCACCTCGCTGAATGCCCGAGAGCCAGGCAATGTTGAGACCCCCAATGGTCATAGCACCAGAGCGGCCCAGGTAATAGACGTTGTCGCCCCACTTGGTGGGCGATGCCTCTTCTGCTGCGTCGAGCATTTCATACGGCTCATGGTTCCCGCCAATGAAATACACCGGGCACGCGAGATCCCCGGGTTCGAGGGCTGAAAACAGGCCCATTGAGCGATACTTGTTGGGTACGTGGACCGTAGCAAGGTCTTCTTCGTTCCTCAATGCTTCTGCATCACCGACCTGTAGAACAAGATCAGGAACGTGACCGAGTAGATCGGTAGCCGATTTGATGGCATCGATTACCTGCTCCCAGTGGCCATGAACGTCGCCGATCGCGAGGAAAGTTGTCTTTGTGTTTTGGGAT
>JAKBSX010000340.1 GCA_021844725.1 Actinomycetes bacterium
AAGACCCTTCTGCCTGGGCCTTTGCGAGCGGCCAGCCAAAACCGACAAGCTGTCTGAGCTACCAAGTATTATCAAACCTGAAAGCTCGATCAATGGAGGGGCAGTATGAAGCCACCATCCCGGTTCTCACTTATCTGGTCAAGCGAGCTACCGGTGGAATCAAGATCACTGACAGCCAGTCAG
The DNA here is from genome assembly GCA_021844725.1 of Actinomycetes bacterium. The sequence continues at coordinate 184 of JAKBSX010000340.1, forward strand.
GCTTCAGGGCATTCAGAAGAGACGTCATCCAAAGTCTGGACCTAACTTCGACTGGGATGGAATTTGCCTCGGAAATGTTGATCAAGGCAGCCAGAAGAGGTGTGAGAATCATGGAGATTCCCTCGCCCTATCGACCTCGCGTTGGACAGTCCAAGCTCAACCCATTTTCAGACGGAATCAGACATCTAAGGCAAATCTTTTTATTAGCCCCGTATATGTTATTGATCCTGCCAGCCTCACTGTTATTCGCAGTTGGTGTGATTATTCAGCTCCTAAGCCTTATCTCACCAAAGGGGATTTCTGTCGGCTCCACTTTCTGGCAGCCCGTCTTTTTCTCCGGAATCGCAATGGTATTGGGACTTCAGGCGATACTTGCTGGCCAATTTCTCTCCTCCAGATTTGATAGTGGTTTACCGAACATTGGCAAAAGCTTGCTGGAGCGAAAGTGGTTTCGGTTCTGCCTTCCAGGAGGGCTGAGTTCAATAATTGCTGGCCTTTCAATTGACGGAGCACTTTTCATTCTTTGGCGAACGGGACTCACTGGATTTGCACTTCGAATACCACTGGCATCACTTGCTCAAACTCTCATGATTGACGGAGTATCACTTACGGGATTTGGGCTATTTGTCCCTCTGATCGAACATCCACCTGCTAAGGTACTACCAGAGCCACTTGTTATTTCAGAAGATGGACTAAATAAGATTACCACCATTGAAATACAAGAACTTTTGGGTGAAACACGGATTGACTAAACTTATACCAGCTTCTCTTTTAAATATCTTGGAGCTGCGTTAGTGAAGTCTCAAGATCATTCTGTTATGCAGTATCGAACTCGCTGATTGACATAATACCTAGCAGTTTTCTTAACTACCAAACCGGACAATTCTTAATAGCTAAAGTTGAGCCAGAGAGAAAGGTTTGCCATGTCAATGGTCAAGCACCACCTCAGGAACATGAAATGGAACTCAACCCCCGCAGCAACACGTCTAGTTGGCCTGGTACTAATTACTCTGCTTCTGACCGTAGTTTACGGATCAGTCCTAATAGGTCATGCCTCGCTAAAAACTAATAGCTACACCCCTACAGGCCCATTATTCGTCGGAGACCCCCTCGCTGGCGGAAGCATTACAGTCCCGCTTGAATACCTGGTTACGCGAGCCTGGTCCCACTTTCAACTGCCAGCCATCGATCCTTACCAGGCATTCGGAATACCACTTTTATCGTCACAAAGCGTGCCGGTTTTTGTGCCAGAGATAATCACGCACATGCTTTTCCCAAACAATTACTCAATCTGGAATTTCCTCAGGCTTGACATATTAGCCTATGGAACCTTCCTGCTTGCATTCTCTTTCGATTTTGGCCTTTGCGGAAGCTTAGCCGCTGGAATTGCATCGGCATTAGTAGGCGTTGCTCCTCCGAATGTCAATCTGGAAATGCTCAATCCTCTGATGATGATCCCGTTTGTTCTTCTTTCGCTCAGATACCTCCTGGATCCCAGTTACAAACGGGTTATTACCGCCTGGCTTGGACTTGTAACTTCGGTGACTCTTTTAGCGCTGTCTGGCTTTCAGGAGGTGCTGCCACTGCTTGCAACACTGACAGCTGTTTTTGCACTTTCCATGGCGATTCATTACCGCGTCTTTAAACTATCTCCCCGCCGCCTAATCGCCACTCTGACAGGTGGCGTAATTGCTCTCATAATCGGAGCCATTGGATATCTGCCGACTCTCTCAATCGTGAGACAGGGATTCGGGGTCAACAGTCCCAAGGCCCATCTACAGGCGGCCTCATCATTTTGGTTAGGCACTCTGGCTATACCGAAGATCAACGGTGCATCCCTGGTTGTGACATCTCCCAAACACACATTTGATGTGTGGATCCTCGGGACGCCGGTGCTGCTAATTGTGATTTTACTTGCAGCGCTTGGCACCTGGAAATACTTCCGCAGCTACCTCTGGCTTATGATCCCTTCGTTATTTCTGATACTTGTTGGGATCCTGTGTTTTAGCGACGAATTGGGAATCCTGAACATATTCGGCTTCTTCCCATTCAACTCAATACTTATGACCAGATTCTTCGGATTCGTCTGGTGGATACCATGGTGTCTACTGTTAGCCATGGTGATCTCTAATGCCAAACGATTCTCACTGGGAGATATTTTGGTTTCCCTTGTAATCAGTATTGTCACCGACATTTACCTGATGCAAAGCTTCACAAGTGGAGCAAGCACTCATCAGCTGCAGATACCGCAAAATCAGTCCCTTCAAGCCGCAGGAACAGCAATCACCCTTCTCATCCTCTTTGCACTTGCCATCCATCTATCACAACGCCTGGGTACGACCTGGCCCCCATTAGTTGTATTTGTTGCCGCTACATTGTTAGCTGTACCTACTAACTTCTTTCCAAAAGGAGCATCCCAGGCTGCTACAGGTCTCAGCGGCAACTATACAAATTCAAGCTCAATGGTTGACTTTGCACAGGTACTGCAACCGCCAGCATTCATCCCAGCCATAAATTCACTCGTCCCTATTATCTCTCCCGCATATCTGCAGATCTTAGAAAAAGCTTTTCCCAACCAGTTCAACTACCTGAACTATTCTGCAACTAAATCCGATGCGCCAACCCTGTATTACGTCGGGATTGACACAAGACTTATTCAGGGACTTGCCACACTGGGAGCAAATGAACTGGCAACTCCACAAGCTCTAAACCTTGGAGTATCAATACCCAATTGCCAAGCTCAACAGGTTGTTAACAATAGCCTCCAAACGGCAGCGGCAACAATACCTTCAACTCAAATCCAAGTCTGTGTTCAAGGTGTGGCTAAGGTGATTGGACACTCCCATATACACACCCTCCAGCTGTACAAACTAATTGGAGTAAATCCACTTGTAATGACAGCACACTCACTATCAATAGTTGCAAGCCAAGAAAAGACGCTTGCAGACACTCTAAAATCAATGAACCGTACAATAGGACTGGGATCCACGGCATTTCTGGCCATTGGAACGAACGCCAAAAACAGCGCATTCGATACACACCTTGCCACAAACCCTATAGGAATAAAAAGGACCGTATCAACAGAGACAATAACAACAGCTGTGCGTACCTCAAGAGGGGGAGTGCTAATACTTCGAGATTCATATTTACCGGGAATGACTTGCAATGACAATGGTCATAACACAACTTGCTTCGGAATCGACGGTGGCTTATGGACAGCAGTACAAACAACCGCTGGAAATTCGACCATCACACTCAATTACGTAAATCCAACCACGCGGTTAGAAGAACTTGCCGGAATCATAGGGTCAATCGCAATTCTTCTAGGATGGCTAACTTTGGCTGTAAAACGAATTAAGACAGCCAGGGCAAGAAGCATAACTAAGTCAACAACTAGCCAGAAATCAATGGCGGAATCAGCTATCTGACGAGATTAAAGAACATATACAAATAGGCTCGACTGGCAAGGAATCGTAACAACATCGATAGCTAACCCAATGCATGATTAGCATTCCATGCCAAATCAGTGTCACTCCAAGAACAGCCATCTCGTTCACGTAACCTCAGAAAAAGGAGCACTGAAAATTGACCTTCAGGACAATGGATGTGCCAATCCTAAGCTAAGAAATGATCATATTTGAACTAGTAGAGAAGAACTAAATAAGAGATCCACCAAAGCATACCGGTATTGCAATCCAACATCCTAGCGGTACCCTATTCCCGGTTTCTGGTCCAGTAGATTAAAGATATGGGCCACATACTTCAAAGATGTGTAAAATATGCTACCGATCAATTTATGGCTCTAGTTAAAAAGAGAAGCGGCCCGAAGGCCGCCTCTCTCCAGATCTTCAATCCTGTAAAACTTACGGGATCAAAATAACCTTTGCAAAGCTGTAACCATCGCCGGTGAACTCTGAAGCAGTTGAGAATCCAACTTCAGTACCAGTCGAGGTGTAAACGTTGATCTGTGCACTACCAACAGTCTGAACCAAGGTACCACTTACAGGTGTACCTGTGGTGCTTGGAGCAGTGCTGGACTGTACAACCATTGGGTTACCCAAAGCAGCTGAAATCGTCTGGTAGTCGCTGAAGGTAGGAATACCATAGGCAACTCCACCAGCAACCACGTAGATAGTTCCACCAAATTGCACAAGCGAACCACTTGCCATGGTTGAAGCTGCATTAGGTGCGGTTCCACTACCTGCAGTCAGGCCACCAAGGCTTGGGATCTGAATGACGTTTGCAAAGTTGTAACCATCACTCTCGAACTCTGAGACACTTGAGAAACCATAGTAGGTGTTATTAGAACCAACAACGTTGATCTGTGGACTACCAACAACCTGAACCAAAGTACCCATTGCCAACGTACCAGTGGTGCTAGGTGCCGTGCTTGACTGTACCACAGCTGGGTCACCAAGCCCGTTTGCGATGGTCTGGTAATCGCTGAAGGTAGGAATACCATAGGCAACTCCACCAGCAACCACGTAGATAGTTCCACCAAATTGCACAAGCGAACCACT